>CAKQDG010000019.1 GCA_934219025.1 uncultured Prevotella sp.
ACTTCGATACTAACTCATCTCTGATGTACACCTATAATGTAGACCCAGCTGAGGATGTTCCTGCTGTCGTTACAGGTTTCTATGGTGCAGGCCGTATCAACCACGGCGACTTCACTTGGACTTTCGCTGATGTAGACGGACACAACGCTTCTTCTTATGCTTATGATGCTAAGCTCGGCGCAGCTCTCGACAACTACAAGACTACTCTCGTTAAGGTTTACGGCGAGGGTGGCAGCTCTTCAGAGACAGGTACTGAGAATCCTGGCGGCGGTTCTACAACCGAGCCTGATCAGCCAGAAACACCGGAGGGAACTGTGCTCTGCACATTTACAGGCAAAACTCCTTCTTCAAGCATGGTTTCTGTAAATGGAAGTTACGCTACAAACAAGGGACAGGCTACTATCGACGGTGTTGCTTATACTACTTGCGTGAAGATGGAGAGCTCTACTTCTATCAAATTCTCTCTTTCTGAGAGCAGAAAGGTTACATTCTACTTTGCTGACACAGAGACTGCTTCTCTGAAGATTAACACTGTGAATAAGACTTCTGATAAAAGTACATATACAGAAACTCTCGCAGCTGGAGACTATGAGATTAAAAAGGCTGACCAGCGCAATCTCTTCGGCATCAAGTTTGAAAAGGCTGAGTAATTGATAAAGAACTAAAAGTGGCAGATTTCTTCTGTCATAAAACTTTAGAATAATTAAGCCGGGACACGATATTGTTATTCGTGTTCCGGCTTTTTCATCTTTCCAATTCTTTGGGGTTATAAGTCAATGGTCCTTTTCAACAAAACGTTGCTTATTCTTGGTTATCCGTAGCTTTACAAGAACAGAGCAATAGTTTATGAGTAATATAAAAAGTGGTTAAAACTTCCACAAAACGTCTCTCCCTCCAAAATTGTTCTATTTTTCTCCGAGTTGTTCGATTTTTCCTGAAAAGACCATTTTTGGTCTTTGTCCACAGGGTGGTCTAATTTATTACTTTCATTGATTATCAGATAGTTATATTTTTTTGTCATGTTTTGTCCGCTGATGGTCTTTTGGTCTTTTTGGTCCTTTCTCCTCAAAAAAATCTTTACGATTCTTTTGAAAAGTGTTAAAAATGTCCACATGTGCATTTGTGGCGCTGCTGGATATCATCTCTTTTTCTTTACTCCCTTTGTTGCTTCCGCTTCCATTGGATTCTCTGGCCAAGAGTGTTTGGGATATCGTCGGCGCATTTCTTTGCGTACATCAAAATAGGCATTATCCCAAAAACTCTTGAGGTCTTGGGTCAGCTGAACAGGTTTATAGCCAGGCGAGAGAAGTTCTATGAGAACCTTTCTCTTTCCGTTGTCCACAGTTGGAGTTTCCTGCATCCCAAAGCATTCCTGCAGTCTGACGCTGAGCACAGGAGCCTCTGCCCCTTGGCGGTAGTCCACGCGAATCTTGCTACCCGTAGGCATAATGATGTGGGTTGGAGCAAGCTGATTGACAGTCGTCTGCAAGTCGTATGGCAAGATTGCCCACAATGCCTCTTGCAGGTTGATTTTCCTTAGCTCCTGGATTGTGGACAAGACGTGTCCGTTGTTTTCAAGATAGAAAGCGAGCCATTCGTTGGCACAAGTCAGCAGGTGGTCAGTAGAGATATCTGGAATGTGCAGTTCCGGATGCCAGGTGGCAACAGAGGCAATTCTCTGTTGCAGAGCGACTACTTTGTCGTCGCTCCATGAAAGCATCGACAGTCCGTCTTTCTTCACCGCTTCACAAACAATGCCTTTCAGCAATTCATGGTCTACATCTTGTATAGGTTTGTATCCCACGACAAGTTTTCCAACACGTTTCTCTCTGCGTGTCGTGATACATCCTTCGCGTGAGTTCCACGACACGTTGTCTGTTTCCTTTGTAAGATTTTTATCGATAAAGTCCTCAGATAGAGGAGCCGCCAGATACACTTTGCCAGTGTTTGTTGATGATGCAGACAACGAGGCAATTGCTATCCATTTGGATGCCGAGATATCGTTGTTTGTCGTAACCCTTACGTTACTGCCGTTAGCCATACGGAAAGTACCGATATTGTCTGTGCTCATGGCTATGCGTTCCGGGTAGGCACGGGCGATGAGCGAGCCAACATCTTGTGGAACAGGGTCTTGATTGCTCTCGTCGGTTTTAGCCATTCGCCTGTATTCAGCTGCAATTTGTGCAATGCGTTGCCATCTGCCAAGATTGTTACACTTGCGCAGTCGTCGCAGTGTTGCTATGCGCAAAGTGATGTCGGCATCGTCATTCAGCGCCATGGGGTCTCTTTCTTCAAGCAATGCAGCTATGTCGCAGGCCAGGCTACGAGTTGTTTTGTCTTCGGCACAGACCATCATCTTTGCTATACGCGGATGACACGGCATATTTGCGATACGTTTGCCGAGCATTGTCATATTGCCACAGGAATCTATGGCTTCAAGTTCAAGCAATAGTTCTTTTGCCTTTTCCGCATTGCTCTTAAGCGGAAAAGTGAGCCACGGGATATCTTCAAAGTTTTTTTCGCCAAAGTCGTATAATGAAAGAAGCATTGACGAAAGGTCTGCACTTATGATTTCGGGTATCCTCTGTTCCTGCATGAGATGTTCCGAAGCCTGTGTCCATAGACGATAGCATACGCCTTCTGCCACGCGTCCAGCACGTCCAGCACGTTGCGTTGCCATGTCTTTGCTAATCCTCTCGGTTTTAAGGCTGCTCAGTCCTGTCTGTGGATTGAATTCGGGAGAGCGGCACAGTCCGGAGTCTACAACAACTCTCACGCCTTCTATCGTAACAGAAGTTTCGGCAACTGGCGTTGCAAGCACAATTTTCCGCTCGCCGTCTTTCGACGGAGCTAATGCCCTGCGTTGCATTTCTGCCGGCAGATTTCCGTATAGAGGATATACTGTTGTTGCATTAAGCGAAGGCTGGATGAGCTCATAGCATTGTCTTATTTCAGCCTGACCGGGCAGAAAAGCAAGTATGTCTCCTTCATCGTTTCTGTGGGCACGCATTATTGTGGCTGCTACCTTTTGTGAAATTTCTTTTGAGGACAAGTTTGACGTAGAGATAGCTTGAATGTCGTCGGCATATTCTATTTTGACAGGATACATCCTGCCTTTGCTTTCTATCAGCGGGGCATGGAGCTTTTGGCAAATTTCGTTAGCGTCTATTGTTGCCGACATTATTACGATCTTCAGGTCTGGTCGAAGGATTTGTTGGGTTTGTCGTGTTAATGCAAGACTCAAGTCTGCGTTTAGGCTTCGCTCGTGAAACTCGTCGAAGATAATTGTCCCGATGCCGTCAAGTGTCGGGTCGGCAACGAGCATTCTTGTCAGTATTCCTTCAGTTACTACCTCAATGCGCGTGTCGCTGCTTGTTTTGCTTTCAAATCTTATTCTGTATCCAATGGTCTTCCCCACCGGTTCGCCCAATATTTGTGCCATGCGCTCGGCTACTTGTCGTGCAGCCAGTCGCCGGGGCTCAAGCATAACAATCTTGTTCTCGTGCCTGTCGGCAAGTATTGTCAGTGGCAGTATTGTGGATTTTCCGGCTCCCGGCGGTGCTGTTACCACAACGCATTGATTCTTGTTGATAGCGTCGTTGAGCTGTATGGAAATTCCGGTGCAGGGAAGAGAACCTGCAGCTTTGTCAATATCTTCTATCGTGAACACTTTCCTCTCTCCCTAAGTTCGCCCGAAGTAACGAAGTTTGTGTTGTTTTTGCTGAACTCCATATTTATCTCTGTCAGTTCTTTCCTGCCGTAGATATAGTCATCATACATGTCTTCCATGTCAACTCCCTCACATTCGCCGTCGCCAAAGTCAAGGGCTTGTCTAACGATGTCTATTCTCTCGGAAATTGTGGTGTCTTTAATCAATATACTTTTCATAATCTTCAGTATTCCGCAGTGGTATGATATATAAAATTTTCAGTATTATTTCTTTTTCTTCTTCCATCCGAACATTTCTCTCCAATTGCCGAAATCACGTTTCAGAATCAGTCCTATTCCCTGTGTGTTGATAGATGATTTCGTGAAGTATCGGTCGTTTGTCTGGTTATACACCTTTATGGCAATGCTTCCCGATGGTGTGAGCAGATATTTCAGATCGAAATCTCCGATAAACGATGAAGTGGTGTTGGGGTTGTCGCGATACCCAAACTGTCCGTTGATGAGAAGCCTGTTGTTCAGCAGACTGCCGGAGAGTATTCCTTCGTATTCTGCATTGTTGAAGCCTTCGGTGCCTGTGCTTATGTTAGTGCCGAAGTTCCATCTGTTGTTCTTTATGATAGAACCGAGAATGTCGTTTACCTGTTGGCTTATTGTGCCGCTCAGCAAACTCTGCATGGCAAGGCTTGTCTGGCTCTGTTGAGCAGCCTCTTGTGTGGAATTGTTCTTGTTGTCCATATAAAATCTTCCTATGGCAAGAAGGTAAACCACTTGCTGGTTCATTTCCTCTTCGCTGTTGATCAGAGAGCGCACCATCTGCTTTGCATCATTGTTTACTGTCGGCATGTCGAAGTCAAAGTCCACCTTGATATTTTCCGGTGTGCCGCCAATATTCATTATGCAGTCCACTCGCACATTGTTGCTCGAAAAACTGTTGCCTATCTTCAGGTCGGCAAGCGGGACACCGTTCACCTGGTATGCCGCTTTCATGTTGAGCCGGGCGTTGAAGGGATTACCTCCAAAGATTATGCTGCTGCCTTGCTGGAACTGGAAATTCTTTCTTATGATGTTCTGTATCGTAAGGTCGTAAGTTCCGTGATCGATGAGATACGTGCCATACATGTCAAAGCTGCCTTTGTTGAAGTAATTTGCCTTTATTGCACCATTTCCGTTGAGTGATATCTTGTCTCCGCTCGACTTGTCCATCAATATCCTGAGAGTAAAATCCGGTGTGGTATTTACGTTGAAGTTCAGGTGCATGTCGGAAGCCTCATTCAAGTCCTTAATCGTTGTCGGTTCCGAAGTGTTTTTGTCCTCACTGCTGGTCCATGTAATGAAGTCCTGATTTGTTATTGCGTCAGGATTTGCAGCGTTGTATTCTATGAACGAACCTCGTTGTGGCGTCATGTCTATATTGAATACGATGCTGTGCGGACGTCCGGTTATATTGCAGTCGCCAGTTCCGTATACAGTGCCATAGAATGTGTTGTCGCCATAAGAGTCAAAGTCATAACATAGAAAGTTGTTTGCCTTTATGTCGATGTCGTATGTAAGCCTCGTAAGGTTCTTGTGGTGTAATGCCCCGTTTACGATAGCAATATTGTTGTTTCTGTCCCTAACGGTATCGCCACTGAATATAATCTCGTTGGGCTCCATGCGTATGGTGTCGTTTTTAAGAAAATATTTGGTGTTCAGCGTACTGATTTTCAAGCTGCCGTTGGCCACGAGTTGTCCACGCAGGTTTATCTCGCTGAGATCTCCGTAAACCTGTGCAAAACCGTTGGCGTTGGCTTTGATGTCTTCCATAAAGCTGCTGCAGAAGCTTTTCAAGAATTCTATGTTTGTGTTTTGCGCAGTTATACCAAGGTCGATATAGTTGCGAGCCGGCGAAACATATCCTTTTATGATAGTCTTTACGTTGTTGTCGTCATCGGCAGAAGCATTTATGTCTATTTGCTTTTCGGCTTTATTCCAGTTCACGTTGGCATGTAGCACTCCCATACGTCCCTCTTGGAATTTAAAGTCATTCACTGTGAGATTGGCATAGGCATCCGGCGATTCGAGAACGGATTTCAGATAAGCCTGTCCTGAAGCCCTGCCGTTGAATTCCACAGAATGGAAATTTACGAGATTGAGTATGTAGCTTACGTCTACGTCTTTCAGATTCACGCAAATAGAGTCTGACGGACTGTCGGTGGCAAGTCCGTCAATCTTTACGTGTTGCATCCCGTGCTCTATGGCGAAGTGGTTGAATTGTATTTTCCTGCTGTTATATATTATGCTTGACGGACGGATCTGCCATGACGTGTCTTTCACCATAAGTTCTGAAGGTTCAAATTCAAGCAAGATGTTATTGCTGTTGTTTTCTTTATAGAACCTGGTGTTCATATTCAGCACGCCCTTTATTCTTGTCGGCGTATTGTAGTCGAAATGTAGTTTGCTCTTTAGCTTGTTGTCAGCGGCATTAGCCTTTAGGCTTAAATTTATGTCGGAATTGTTTTCCATCATCTTTTTCAGACGAATGTCTGCAAAAAGAGTGTCGCTGACAGTATTGAGAATAATGTTTCCGTTTTTAAACCTCTGCTCAGCGTAAGAAAACTCCGGTATGTTTATCTTTGCGTCAATGGCGCGTGTATTGTCGTTAATCCTTGCATCGATGTTTATTGGTTTTTCTGTATGGAAGGGTATTCCTGCCAAGATCTCCAGCCACTTTGTGTCTGTGATGTTGGCAGAGATATTGAAATTATTGTCTGAAGCATAAATTTTTTTGTTCAACCCCGGTAGGGTTGGGAGTTTCTTTTTCAGTATTCCACAAATGCTCTCGCCTATTGTTGAAATATTGTATTTTCCGTTGAGTTCTATGCTGCCAAAGTCTGAATTTATGTTTATCCTGTTAGGGCATACTGCTGCATCCAGAGAAGTTATAGAATATTCTTCTTTCGTAGATTTAAAAGAAAAATTCTTCATAGACAGTTCGGCGATGATATTCTTCAAGTCTTTGCCTGTGGTGTGGATATGACATTGTGTGCTGAATTTTGCATTGCCCCATTTGTCGCTGATGTTAAGTCGCTGTGGATACAGCCGGTTTACAATGGCTGTAATGTCAGTTTTCAAATTGCCAGTTATATTGTTGAGTGCTCCTGTCAATTCTGCGTCAATGTTAGGGTCAGAAATTGAAATTTTTCCCTTTGCAGAATTCCCGTTGTAGGCAACGTCAAAATTTGTATTCTTGTATGAATATTTTTTATAGTCGACAGAAGGTATCTTTCCAACAGCATGGACGCTTGTAATTCTGTTATCCTGAATCGTGCCTTTTGCCTTAACTTTCAGGGACAGCTTACCTAAATTCTTGTTGGAAAGAAGTTCACCGATGTTCAATCCCTCGGTGTCTAAATTCGCCAAAAGATTGTTGTAGTCTTTGTGTATGTCTGTTCTTATTTCTCCAAAGTTAGTTCGTAAGGCAGCTTTTGCATAAAGCTTGTTTGCTTTACCCCATGCTTTGCCGTAAACATCTAATTTTTTGATGTTTAGTATTGGATTAGGCAATGACAACTTTAATGCAGCTGCTGTATTGAAAAGGTTGTTTAAAAAACTTTCTCCGACATGAAAATTCTTTATATTGATATTCCAGTCGTGAGCTTTGTTGAATGTAGAAACATACCCATTGGCTGTCAGCCTTATACTATTGTCTATGGAGAACAATGAAATATTGCTGACATTTAATTTTCCGTTATTCAATTTATATGAAACGTTCAACTTCATCGGGATGGAATAGTTTTTCAATTCAGGCAGAATAAAAGATAAGTCTGAAGGTACGATGCCTTCACTGTTTATTTTTCCAACCGAAGAAAGCTGGTTCATGTCGATTTCCCCGTTTCTCCTTATGGTATAGTTGGCTGTTATAGAGTCTGACGAAATTGAACTGCTTGGCATTTCCAACTTAAAACCTTTAAGGGTTGCATGCGTTTTGTCTGCCGCGAGTATAAACGACAGATTCTTCAGTGTCAATCCGGAATGTTCTTTGAATGAAATCTTTTTTACTTCGAGTTTAAGGTTGTCGTTTGTGATTTGTTTGATACGTATGTCTGAACTTATATTAGTCAGGTTTATATGGCTGACATTGAACTTACGTGGCGTTGCAGAAACGAAGTACTTGTTGTATTTCACAGAACCATTTCGGATTATGAAAGAGCCGATGTGAAGATTGAGTTCCGATTTGCTGTTGTCTTTTGATTTTAGAGAGTCTACAACAAATTGGTAGTTAGGTTGTGAATTTGCCGATTCCTGATATAGATTTGCCTTCAAACCTAATACTTGTGCTGAGGATATAGAGATTTCTCCGTTTATTAGCGAAAATACATTTATACTAACAGACAGACGTGCCGCATGAAACATTTCGTTGTTTTTCTTGTCGAGCATATTGAAGTTGTCGATTATTATTCGGTTCAGGAAACCCAGGTTTATTTTCCCAACGTTCACTTCTGTGCCGAACTTGTCTTCCAGAGCCTTAGCCACACATTTGCCTGTGTATTCTTGTATGGCAGGGATGTGGAGTAGGGCTGATAGCAACATGTATGAACCGACAATGGTCCATACGATAGCGTTCAGTATGTGTCGAAATCTTTTCAATGCGTGTATTTTATATTTTAAAGAAAGCGCCATGAGTAAATTACATAGCGCTTTCTTTTTATCTTTTCTTACAGGCTTTCATCTTCTGGCCTTTCTATTTGTCGTGAGGTCTTTGCCTTGAGGTGTTTCTTGCGTTCTATCCATTTAGCTTTACGCTCTTCGTAGTCGCGCATATGCCTTTCCAAAAAATTGTCAGCCATAGTGTTGATTATCTTAGTCCTCTTTTTCAAATTTGCTGTACACGACAAACAGTTTCAGCTTTATGTCTTTTTTGTTTGGCGTTATTGTTCCATCGCCTTTTACAAGACGGGTCTGCGTCATACTCATGTCGTTTTCCACCTTTACGAGTTGCTGTATGTTGTTGCGAGTCTCGTATTTTGTCTTTACCGGAACTATGTAGACTTTATTCCAGTTTGAATGGTTTGTGGCATATTCTGTTTTCCTGTTGTTCCATTCCGTCCAGGCATTGCTGTTCTTGTCTTTAGGCTCTTCTCCTATTTCCTTCATCCTTACCTTATATATATGAGTTATAAGGTCGGAGATATTGTGGAATGTGTAGGAATTTGCAAGAGAGTTTACCGTGGTGTTGTCGGTTGCAGAATATGTTGCAAGAAACGACACCTTGTTGTCGGCAAGTTTTCCTTCCTCAAAGAAATCCTTCAGGCTGTCAGCCTGTACCATAAGCAGAGTGGATGGATAGCTGAAGTTGTATTCCTCGTTAGTGTCGTTGTTGATTCTTGTCAGCGAGAGGCGTGCAGAGCTGATGGAGTCTGTCGTGTGTCCGCTCATGACCTCATCAACAGGCAGAGTGAGAACGGTGTTTATGCCGGCTGGCGACTTGACATATGTATAGTCGCCTGTCAAGTCGATCTTACCCATACCTCCGTCAATGTGTGTGGACTGATGCACTTCTTCCGTTCCGGCGAATGTTGTTACCACGTTTACCGTTGTGTCTTTCTTTGTCCCGTCGGTATTTGTCTTCTCATATTTGTATTTATAGTAAACGAGCATTTGGCTCATGTATATGTATGCCATAGAGCCAACACCGTCGGCTGTCTTGAAGTAGAATCCCGGGCAAACGTTGTGAACGAAAGAATATGCGTTTTTATAGTTCTTGGGATTGCTGTAATATTTGTCCATCAAATATGTGCCGTAATTGTGGTATGGATTTCCGCTTTTGTCATGATAGGCATAACTGCCAACAATCTGGCTGCTGTCAGAGTTGAGACGTGTGTTGGGGAGCTTAATCCTTATAACTCCAGTTGTGTCTTTTGAGTTGTCGTATAGAGTATATGTTTTGCTTATACTTACCGCGCCGGCGTCTTTTCTGCAAATATCTTCAGGATTAAAGCTTGAGTAGTTGTTTTTCGGCTCGCTTTCGTTAACAGGTTCTGACAGTTCCATTACTCTCACTTTCATTGTAGACAAAGAGTCTCCGAAATAGTTGTTGTAGTAAAGATACAATACGCAAGAGTCGGCAATGACTTCCCCATTCTTTAATTTGCTCATTATAGTGCTCTTCTCGGGCAACTGTGTTCCCTCAAGCGTGTAGAACTGTGTGCAGAAGTCGCCAGAGACAAATGATCCTGTTTCAGGATCTTTCACTTTTCCCAAATATCCCGTTGTACTTCTTGAATATACAGCACCGGCTAACTCCGATTCAGATGCTATGGAGAATGTGTCGCATTTCACGTTCACTTTGTCGAAGTTGTCGACAATAGAACCTCCTATCATGTCGGTAGTGTCATCGCATGATACAATGCATACCGCCAATAAAGCGAGGAGATATATTAGCTTTATACTTTTCATAAGCTTGCTTAAATCTTTTTGAAGACCCTTTCCTTGGCTTTTGTAAAGAGTAAGGAAAAGGCCTTCATACTTTATTCCGAGAAAAATATGTTTATGTCTTTATTATAGATGCCTTATTCTGCATCGCCATACACCGTGTCGTAGAATTTGTCGTATGCCTCAGCGTCCACTTCCGTAGCATCAGCCTGCGACAGGAAAGGCAAACCCTTTTCCTGGGCATATTTCACGAGTTCCGGATTTACTCCAGGACCAGCCTCAACAATTCCGTCGGAGTAGTCAATGGCAAATTTCTGAAATTCCGTGAAGTCGAACTTTGCATTATAGTTGTCGAGCACATCGCTATGAGCATCCTTGTATTCAAGGCATTGACGGAAAGATGGTTCAATGTCTTTCTTTAATCCGTTGCCAAAGAGCGAAGTGATAATCTTTGCGTTGGCAAAAGATGGCTCGTCCTTATATGCAGTCTTAACGTAATAAGGAAGAACAGACCCTATCCATCCTTGGCAGTGGATTATATCTGGTGTCCAGTGGAGTTTCTTTATTGTTTCAAGAACGCCTCTTGCAAAGAATATTGAGCGCTCCCCGTTATCTTCGTATTCCTCGCCGTTTTCATCGAGTGCCATCTGGCGCTTTGTAAAATAATCGTCGTTGTCTATGAAATAAACTTGTATCCTTGTTGAGGGAATGGATGCAACTTTTATGATAAGCGGGTGGTCTGTGTCGTCAAAAATAATCATCATCCTCGACAGACGTATCACTTCGTGCAGCTGGCCTCGCCTTTCGTTGATGTTGCCCCATTTTGGCATGAATGTACGTATCTCATAGCCTTTTTCTATGATTGACTGTGGAAGCTGACGTCCTATTAGCGACATTTCACTGTCGGGTACGTATGGCTTTATCTCTTGGTTGATAAATAAAATTTTTTTTGCCTTCATCATAATTCGCTTTAATAGTTGCAAAGGTACGAAAAAAAACTTACTTAATTCTCTGTTTCCGGTAAAAACGCAAAAAACTCATTGTTTATTGGCATTTTTTTATACATATTCTTTCTTATTTAAGAAATTTGTTGTTATTTTGCATCGAATTTGGAATGGTGATTCTTTTTGACTTGCATAAGTGGAAGGCTTGCACCATTTGGTTTTAGGTAAACAGAATAGTCAATAGACTATGTTTTTATAATAAAAGTAAAATGAAAGTATTTCATAAGATTGCAGACCTGCAAAATGAACTCTTCAATGATCGTAAAGAAGGGAAGACAGTGGGTCTCGTCCCTACTATGGGAGCTCTTCATGAGGGACATGCCTCTTTGGTGTCAAGAAGTGTAAAGGAGAATGATGTAACTGTTGTGTCTGTTTTTGTAAACCCTACGCAATTTAATGACAAGACAGACTTGAATACGTATCCGCGTACCCTTGACGCTGACTGCAAGTTGCTGGAGAAAGTGGGTGCAGATTATGTTCTTGCTCCGTCTGTTGAGGAAATTTATCCAACACCGGACAACCGGCATTTTGAATTTCCGCCTGTTACGACCGTTATGGAGGGTGCTCATCGCCCTGGACACTTTAATGGCGTTTGTCAGGTTGTGAGTCGTTTGTTTTATATAGTTCGTCCAGACAGAGCTTATTTCGGAGAAAAAGACTGGCAGCAAATAGCTGTGATTAAGGCTCTTGTGAAATTCCTCGGACTAAAGCTGGATATTGTAGAATGTCCGATAGTAAGGGAGGCTGACGGACTTGCAAAGTCGTCGCGCAACACGCTCCTTGCTCCAGACGAAAGGGAAATAGCCCCTAATATATATAAATATCTGAAGGAAAGCTTGGAATATGGAAAGTCGCACACCCTTAAAGAAACCCACGATTGGGTTGTCGATAATATAAATGCAGTTGACGGGCTTGAGGTGGAATATTTCTCGATTGTTGACGGGGATACTCTGCTTGATGTCGAAACGTGGGAGGATTCAAAGAATGTTGTAGGTTGTATAACGGTATTCTGCGGAAAGAAACCTATTAGATTGATTGATCATATCAAGTATACTGATAAATAACAGAACTGAAAAATAAATATGCTGATTGAAGTATTGAAAAGTAAGTTGCATTGCGTGCAGGTTACTCAAGCTAATTTGAATTATATGGGCAGTATCACCATTGACGAGGACTTGATGGATGCTGCTAATCTGATAGCTGGTGAGAAGGTGCAAATCGTAGACAACAACAACGGGGAACGTTTTGAAACATATATCATAAAGGGAGAGCGTGGCAGTGGGTGTATCTGCCTTAATGGTGCCGCAGCCCGTAAATGTCTTGTCGGCGATACGGTTATTATCATAGCATACGCATTGATGGACTTTGAAGAGGCAAAGACTTATCAGCCAACAGTTGTATTCCCTGTAAATAACAGAATTCAAAAATAACTGTTGTCTTTCAGACAGTAGGAATAAAGTCTCAACAGGCGTAATATTGATTACCTCTGTTGAGACTTTCCTTTTATACATGCATTAAGTCGCTCATTATGTCGTCGCTTACATACAGTCCTTTTCTCGTAAGCGACAGCGTTTCGTTTTCTTTGTCATACCTGAGAAGTCCGCCGACGATGTGCCGCTTTGATTCCTTGATAAGGAAATCATAGTAAGAAGACCCGAAATCCTTTTTAACCGACTTTAAGTCAATTCCCTCTAAAGTGCGCAACCTTGTTGTAATCAAGTCGTCAAACCTGTCGTCCCGGCTTAATATTTCAATCTCCGCAGGTATTTTACCGATATTTATTAGGCCGATGTATTTTCTTATGTCGGAAATGTTCCATTGTCTTGACTTCTTGTTGTATGAATGGGCCGCACTGCCAATTCCCCAGTATGGAGTCCCGGTCCAGTAGCTGCTGTTATGACGGGAGCGATAGTTTGGCTTTGCAAAATTACTTATCTCGTAGTGTTCGTATCCAGAAGAGGATAATGTATCGATTAGTGAGTTGTACATGCATAGGCTCGTGTTCTCGTCAAGTTCCTTTACCTTTCCCTTTTTCATCAAATTGTAAAGTTGCGTGCCTTCTTCATACATAAGGCTATATGCGGATATATGTTCCACGCCAAGGCTTACCGCCTTTTTTATGTCGCTGAGCCAAAGGGACATGCTCTCGTCGGGAAAGCCAAACATCAGGTCGATGCTGATGTTCCCGATATCGGCACCCCTTAGCCTTTCCACAGCGATGCTTATCTGTTTTGAATTATGACGTCGGCGGATGAATTGCAAAATCTCGTCAGAGAAACTCTGAGCTCCCATGCTCACCCTGTTTATTGGTGAGGTGGAGAGAAATTTTGCAAAGTCAGGTGTTATGTCATCAGGATTACATTCCATTGTTGTTTCTATATACCCTTCTGCCACCTTATTATATTTATATATAGTATCGAAAATCTTTTCAATATGTTTGGGCTGAAGCAGAGATGGAGTTCCGCCGCCGAGGTAAATCGTTGAAACAGGTTCGTCAAGATAATCTTTCCGCAGGCGTATTTCTTCACATACGGCATTGACGTAAGTTTCCTGAAGCTCTGAAAGGGTGGTGGAATAGAAACCGCAGTAAATGCAGCGGCTCTTGCAAAAGGGAATGTGGATATATAAACCTGCCATAAAACATATTTTTGTTTGCAAAAATACTAATATGTTTTAAAAATAGTTTGATTTTTAGCTTTAAATTTTGTGTTGTGAAGAAAAAACGATAACTTAGTTGCCGTTAAATCTAATAAGAAGTCGAAAACGGGAATAAGAAACATATTTCTTTGTTTAGACATGAACCTAAATCTATAATAACATGAGAGTTTACCAGACTAATGAAATCAAAAACATTGCCTTGCTTGGCAGTGCGGGTTCCGGCAAGACAACTCTTGCCGAAGCAATGCTTTATGAAAGTGGTGTAATCAAGCGCCGTGGTACAGTTGAAGCAAAAAACACGGTTTGCGACTACTTTCCAGTGGAACAGGAATACGGCTACTCAGTATTCTCAACTGTTTTTAATGTAGAGTGGAACAACAAGAAACTTAATATAATAGATTGTCCGGGAGCTGACGACTTCGTTGGCGGAGCAATCACAGCATTAAACGTTACAGATCAGGCACTTGTTCTTATCAATGGACAATATGGACCGGAGGTGGGCACACAGAACCTTTTCAGATATACCGAAAAACTTAAAAAGCCTGTTATATTCCTTGTAAATCAACTTGATAGCGAGAAATGCGACTTTGATGCCATAATAGCATCGATGAAGGATATCTATGGTTCAAAATGTGTGCAGATACAGTATCCGATACAGACCGGACCGGAGTTTAATTCCCTGATAGACGTGTTGCTGATGAAGAAATATTCATGGAAACCTGAAGGTGGAGCTCCTATTATCGAGGATATACCGGAGGAAGAAATGGACAAGGCAATGGAATTGCATAAAGCGCTCGTTGAGGCAGCTGCAGAGAACGACGAATCGTTGATGGAGAAATTCTTTGATGAAGGAACGCTCACCGAGGACGAAATGCGTGAAGGAATACGCAAGGGGCTTATTACGCGCTCTATATTCCCTGTGTTCTGTGTATGTGCCGGGAAGAGTATGGGCGTGAGACGCCTTATGGAATTCCTGGGCAATGTTGTGCCGTTTGTAAGCGAGATGCCAAAGCTTCATAACACACGCGGACAGGAAATTCCAGCTGAGTCTACAGCTCCTACATCTCTTTATTTCTTCAAGACAGGAGTGGAGCCGCATATCGGCGAGGTGTCTTATTTCAAGGTGATGAGCGGTTCTGTAAAGGCTGGCGAAGATTTGACAAACTCTGATCGCGGCTCAAAGGAACGTATTGCAAATCTCTATGTCTGTGCAGGTGCAAACCGTCAGCCGGTGGAGCAACTGATGGCAGGTGATATAGGGTGTACGGTGAAATTGAAGGATGTGAAGACAGGTAATACTCTCAATGGAAAAGATTCTGAAAATAGATTTGATTTCATCAAATACCCAAATCCAAAATATTCACGAGCAATAAAGGCTGTCAATGAAGCTGATACGGAAAAGATGATGGCTGCACTCTTGAAAATGCGTCAGGAAGATCCTACATGGATTGTGGAACAGAGCAAGGAGCTGAGACAAACAATTGTTCGCGGTCAGGGTGAGTTCCATTTGCGCACTCTGAAATGGAGACTTGAAAACAATGAGAAAATCAAGGTGGAATTCCTTGAGCCTCGAATTCCTTACCGTGAGACAATTACAAAGCTTGCCCGTGCGGACTACAGACACAAAAAACAGTCGGGCGGTGCCGGACAATTCGGCGAAGTGCATCTTATTGTGGAGCCATATGCAGAAGGTATGCCTGATCCTACTTCTTATAAAATAAACGGACAGGAGTTTAAGATGAATATCAAGAACAAGGAAGTGGTTGATCTTGACTGGGGCGGCAAACTCGTTTTCATTAATTCTGTTGTCGGCGGTGCTATTGACCAGAGGTTTATGCCGGCAATATTAAAGGGAATCATGGAGCGCATGGAGCAGGGACCGCTTACCGGAAGTTATGCTCGTGATGTGCGCGTTGTGGTATACGACGGAAAGATGCACCCTGTAGACAGCAACGAACTTTCGTTTATGCTTGCTGCAAGAGCTGCCTTCTCGGAGGCATTCAAAAATGCCGGCCCGAAGATTCTTGAGCCGATTTACGATCTTGAAGTGTTTGTTCCTTCCGACTTTATGGGTGATGTGATGAGCGACCTGCAAGGACGCCGCGCATTGATTATGGGTATGGATTCGGAAGCCGGATACCAGAAACTACAGGCCAAGATACCTTTGAAGGAACTGTCAAACTACAGTATCTCGTTGAGCTCAATAACAGGAGGACGGGCGTCGTTCACAACAAAATTTGCAAGTTATGAGCTTGTTCCGAATGACATTCAGCAGCAGCTTATAAAAGCCCACGAAGAAGAACTTGAAAAGGCAAAGGATTAAAACTAATTTAGGTGAATAGCAACTCCCTAAAACTATCGGTATTTTTGCTTGATGGTTTTAGGGAGTTTTGTTTTTTTTCACGTCCTGTATTTTGAGTGATGTATGAACAATAAGAAGTTTAGAACACTTTTGGACTTGGTTTTGTAAAGAAAATATACGTCATATGAGCTAAGCAATTCTTTTCGGGGAAAGAAACAGTGCTTTTTCTGGAGAGAAGCAATGCTTTGCTCCCCGAAAAGCGCTGCTCGGTCAAAATCTGTGTATTTTCGGAGCTTAAGAGAAAAGTGTTCAAAAAGTCGGATTTCCATCTAAAACCCAGACATGAAAAATTCATTTCAGCACATCGTCATCCCGAAACTGGGGAAACTGTTGCTTGGAATATATAAATCGAAGTTGCGATTTTTTTTAATAAAAAATATAAAATAATTTTATTCTCCAATTGATTTATATTACCTTTGCAGTAATAAAAAAAGAATTGTAGCAGGAGCCGGCTTATTGCCGGCAATAAGTTTATTTAATAGGTATGGCAAAGTATAATATAAGAGAGAAGAAAGATAAGGAAGTGACCTATCTTAATCTTGTCAATCCGGAGCTGATGGATATTCTGATGAACAGAATTATAGATTGCATTGGCAACAAGAAAATGTACAAGGAAAAGTCTTATTCGGCGAAACGTCTGGCAATAGATATCGGTACAAACACAAGATACGTGTCTGCAGTGCTGAATGTTCGTTTTGGCATGAATTATACAACATTCGTTAATCGATATCGTGTGTCAGAAGCAATGATGCTGCTGAAAGACAAGAAATACAATGATTTGACAATGGAAGATATCAGCAGTATGGTGGGGTTTGCCAACAGGCAATCTTTTTATGCTGCCTTTTATCGATTTGAAGGTATTACTCCACGTCAATACAAATTGTCTTCTACGGAGAAACCTGAAAAAATGATCGTACCGGAGCCTATTCCGGATATGGTTCAAAGCGACAATGCTTAATTGTAACAGGAATGGCAAAAAGTTAAAAACTTCCGAAACATATAAAACCAGACATTGGTTTCTGTGTGTTTTAGAAGTTTTGTTTTTTTTATATATATAAGTTATTATGAAATTCAAATATGAAGATGAGCGCTTTGCAGACATACAGTTGCTCAGATATAGATTGGATGGTTTCAGCGGATTGAGCCTGAAGCAGAAGGAATTGATATATTACCTGTCTGAAGCTACACTTTGGGGTAGGGATATCACTTTCGACCAGTTTGGCAAATATAACCTGAAGATAAGAAAGACCCTGGAAAGTGTCTATACATATTTTCGTCCGTCAAAAGAAGAGCAAGAAGAATTTGATGCACTCTGTGTCTATCTCAAGCGTGTGTGGTTTTCCAGTGGAATCCACCATCATTATGGGTGTGAAAAATTCGAGCCTCAATTTTCTGAAAGTTTTTTTGCCAAAGCAGTAAATGCTGTTCCAAAAGAGGTTCTGCCTCTTTCTTGCGGGCAAACTCCAAGTGAACTTGTGGCGGAATTGCATGATGCTATATTCAATTCGGATTTCATGCAGAAAAGGGTAAATCTCGATAAAGATGTGGATGTGGTGAAAGAGTCGGCCTGCAACTTTTATGTGGGTCTGACACAAGCCGAAGTGGAGAAATTCTATGAAAGCCAGAAAAGAGAAGATGATGAGAACCCTGTTTCTTATGGTCTGAACACAACGCTTGTAAAAGAGAACGACGGGAACATAAAAGAGCATGTGTGGAAAATCGGAGGCAAATATGGCAAGGCAATAGAACATATTGTGTATTGGCTTGAAAAAGCCAAAAGCGTGGCTGAAAATGAACAGCAGAAAAAGTATATCGAAGCTTTGATAAAGTATTATCAGACAGGAGATTTGCAATTGTTTAATGAATATTGTATTGAATGGGTGCAAGAGCAAAATGCCGCAGTGGATTTTGTCAATGGCTTTATAGAGGTCTATGGTGACCCGTTAGGGCTGAAGGGCTCATGGGAAGGCATCGTGGACTACAAGGATATAGAAGCCACATGGCGTGCAAATACAATTAGCGAGAATGCACAATGGTTTGAAGACAATTCGCCCGTAGACAAGCGGTTTAAGAAAGAAAAAGTAAGAGGGGTCATTGCTCATGTGGTTCGTGCGGCAATGCTTGGCGGTGATGAATATCCTTCTACTGCCATAGGAATAAATCTGCCTAATGCTGATTGGATAAGAGCAAAATACGGTAGTAAAAGTGTTACTATAAGCAATCTGATTCAGGCGTATAACGAAGCTGCCAAGGGTAATGGATTTAAAGAGGAATATATACAAGATAAATCCATAATCCAACTGATAGACAAATATGGAGACAAGTGTGATGATCTGCATACCGACTTGCATGAATGTTTGGGGCATGGAAGCGGAAAACTGCTTGAAGGTGTTTCGCCTAATGCGCTTAAATCTTATGGCAGTACGATAGAAGAAGCACGCGCGGATCTTTTCGGACTTTATTATATTGCCGACAGCAAACTAGTTGAGCTTGGATTGCTCGATTCGTCAGAGGCATATAAAGCCGGGTATTATTCTTATATGCTCAATGGCTTGATGACACAGCTTGTTAGAATAAAGAAAGGATGCCAGATAGAGGAGTCTCATATGAGAAACAGAGCCCTTATCGCACGATGGTGTTACGAACAGGGAAAGTCGGAAAATGTTGTGGAAATGTATGAAGACAACGGGAAAACGTTTATGCGCATAAACGACTATGTAAAGCTTCGTCAGCTCTTTGCTTCTCTTTTGGCTGAAATACAGCGTATAAAGAGCGAGGGAGATTATGAAGCAGCAAAACTGTTAGTTGAAGGCTATGGTGTTAAGGTGGATGAAAAACTGCATGACGAAATACTTGAACGTTATGCCGCTCTTGATCTTGCTCCCTACAAAGGCTTTATTAATCCAGTCCTGAAACCTGTATATGACAGTGAAAACAATATTCAGGATATTAAGGCGGATTATACCGAAAGTTATAGCACGCAGATGATGAGATACAGTCGTGAATATGCAACTTTGATTTAATTTTTATTGTTATGGACCAGACAAAGGTGAATGACACCGTAAAAAATATAAAACGTGGTTTTTCGTTACAGATGAACGGGGTGGCGTCAGCCTCTATGAGGGATAAAGGGATAGGAGGATATCTTAATTGGGGTATAGGCTTTCCCGTGTTGCGCGACATGGCAGAGAAATATGGTAAGGATGCAGATTTGGCTATTGCACTCTGGAAAGAAAATGTGAGAGAATGTAAAATCCTTGCAACTCTTGTTATGCCACCAAGTTATATGGGTTCAGATATGATTTCTGTATGGATGGAACAGACTGCCACTCAAGAGATTGCAGAGTATGCTGCATATAATCTCTATCAGTTTGTTGACAATGCTTCGATATACGCTTTTATGTGGCTGTCCTCAAACAATGAAATAGAACAGGTGTGTGGCTATAATGTGTTGTCGTGTCTTTTTAAACGAGGTGCCGAACCGGAAGAGAGAGACATTAATGAATATATTGATCAGGCGATAACCGCATTGTCAGACGATTCCCTGGCCGTTAGACATGCTTCGCTGAATAGCTTGAATACATTTGCGTCGCTTGGTGATATGCACCAGAAAATCGTTGATGCAGCTTTGAAAAAAGTCAATCTGATATAATATAAGACCATATTATTTCTAAATTTTATGCTAAATGATAAAAATACACTATAATTTTATGCTGAACCAAAATAAAGTGTTATTTTTGTGCTGCACAATGAATCGCCGTAGATTTGTTGGAGCATAAAATTGAAACAAATAAGTCAAAAAACAGAAAATCTAAAAAGCATAACTATATATGAAAACAGGAAAAGTAGATGTCCTGCTCGGTTTGCAGTGGGGCGATGAAGGAAAAGGAAAAGTAGTAGACGTTCTTACGCCTAATTATGATGTCGTTGCACGTTTCCAAGGTGGACCAAATGCTGGACATACGCTTGAATTTGAAGGACAGAAATATGTATTGAGAAGTATTCCGTCTGGTATATTCCAGGGTGGAAAAACTAATATAATTGGCAATGGGGTAGTGCTTGCTCCCGACTTGTTTATGGCTGAGGCAAAGGATTTGGAGAAGAGTGGACACCCTTTGACGAAACGACTCAAAATATCAAAAAAAGCACATCTTATAATGCCGACTCACCGTCTTCTCGATGCTGCATACGAGGCAAGAAAAGGAAAGAATAAGGTTGGAACCACAGGCAAGGGCATCGGTCCGACATATACAGACAAAGTATCCCGCAATGGCTTGAGAGTGGGCGACATCTTTGAGAATTTTGATGAGAAATACGCTCAGCACAAAGCTCGTCATGAAGAAATGCTCAAGGATTTGGGCTATACAGACTATGATATAACCGAAGTGGAAAAGACCTGGATGGAGGGAGTTGAATATCTCCGCCAGTTCGAAATTGTTGATTCGGAACATGAAATAAACAAAATCCTACGCTCTGGAAAGAATATACTGTGTGAGGGAGCGCAGGGCACGATGCTTGACGTAGACTTCGGCAGCTACCCGTTTGTTACATCGTCAAATACAATCTGTGCAGGAGCTTGTTCCGGACTTGGTATCGGACCAAATAAGGTTGGTGAAGTCTATGGCATCATGAAAGCATATTGCACTCGTGTAGGTGCAGGTCCTTTCCCTACGGAACTCTTCGATGAAACTGGGGTAGAAATACGCAAACTCGGCCATGAATATGGAGCCGTGACAGGACGTGAACGCAGATGCGGCTGGATTGATCTGGTAGCTCTGCGCTATGCAATTATGATAAACGGAGTTACGCAGCTTATTATGATGAAAAGTGATGTGCTCGATGGTTTCGACACCATTAAAGCTTGTGTGGCTTACAAGCAGAAAGGTAAGGAAACCCGTGATTTCCCGTATGATATAGAACATGATATAGAACCTGTCTATAAGGAACTTCCAGGATGGAAGACTGATATGACAAAGTTTACAAAAGAGGAAGAGTTCCCTAAGGCTTTCCGTGAGTATATTGATTTTCTTGAGGCTGAACTTGAAACGCCTATCAAGATTATCTCTATAGGTCCGGACCGTGAACAAACAATAGTAAGAAAATAAAAATATAAATAAATGAACAAACCATCAATACCAAAGGGTACTCGCGACTTCTCACCTGTTGAGATGGCAAAGCGAAATTATATCTTTGATACTATCCGCTCCGTATATTCTTTGTTCGGATTCAAGCAAATCGAGACTCCGGCAATGGAAACCTTGCAAACTCTGCTTGGAAAATATGGAGATGAGGGAGATAAACTACTCTTCAGAATATTGAACAGTGGCGACTATCTCAATAAAATAAGTGATGAGCAACTTGCCGAACGTAATTCACTGGCGTTGTCGTCAAAACTCTGTGAGAAAGGTTTGCGTTATGATCTCACGGTTCCGTTTGCACGTTTTGTCGTAATGCATCGCGATGAACTTCAGTTGCCGTTCAAACGCTTTCAGATACAACCGGTGTGGAGAGCAGACAGACCGCAAAAAGGAAGATATCGCGAGTTTTATCAATGCGATGCCGACATCGTGGGCAGCGATTCTCTGCTTAACGAAATCGAGCTCGTGCAGATTATGGATACTGTGTTCCAGCGTTTCGGTATTCGGGTGCAGATAAAAATCAACAACAGAAAACTTCTTTCTGGTATTGCCGAAGTGGTTGGAGCAGCAGAAAAAATTGTTGATATAACCGTGGCTATAGATAAGCTTGACAAAATCGGACTTGAAAAGGTAAACGATGAGCTAAGAGCTGATGGTATAAGCGAAAGCGCAATTTCTAAATTGCAACCTGTCATTTCTTTATCAGGCACAAATGAAGAAAAACTTGAAGTGATGAAGAATTTCCTTGCCGATTCGGAAATTGGCAAGAAGGGAATCGAAGAACTCGGTTTCATACTTAATGCCTTAAATAAAATCGGGTTGAAAAATGAAGTTCAACTTGATTTAACCTTGGCTCGCGGTCTGAATTATTATACTGGCGCAATCTTTGAGGTAAAAGCTTTGGATACTCCAATGGGAAGTATTACAGGAGGCGGTAGATATGATAACTTGACGGGAATCTTTGGAATGCCGGGAATAAGTGGCGTGGGTATTTCGTTTGGAGCAGACAGAATTTATGACGTTCTCAATGCGCTCGACTTATATCCAAAGGATATTGCAACAAATACGCAACTGCTCTTTATTAATTTCGGTGAAAAGGAAACCGAGTATTGCCTTCCGATAGTTAGTTGCGCCCGCAATAACGGAATTTGTACAGAGCTTTACCCGGATTCTGCAAAAATGAAAAAGCAGATGGGATATGCCAATGCCAATAATATCCCTTATGTGGCAATTGCCGGTGAGGATGAAATGCAAAAGAATGTAGTAACATTAAAGAATATGTCTACTGGCGAGCAAATGCAGGTAACACCTGATGAGCTCGTGAAAATCGTAAAGTCGTGATATGTATAAACTTTTGACTTGCAAATTGCAATCTTACTTGAGGCGTGTTGGTTTCATCGCTACAGTGTCTTGTATGTTGCTCGCCCTTTTTTCGTTTAAGGCAGACAAAACAAAGACTATATTTATGATAGGTGATTCCACTATGGCTAACAAAGACGTTTCCGGAGACAAACAGGAGCGCGGATGGGGTATGATGCTTATGGACTATTTCGACGATGATATAGTTGTGGATAATCATGCTGTAAATGGACGCTCTTCAAAAAGTTTCATTGACGAAGGACGTTGGGATGAAGTGGTAAATAAAATTCGTCCAGGTGATTATGTCATAATACAGTTTGGGCATAACGATGAAAAAAAAGACGCTAACCGTCATACGGAACCGGGAACAACATTTGATGCCAATTTACTAAGATTCGTTAGCGACACTCGGATGAAGGGTGGAATTCCAATACTCATGAATAGTGTTGTACGTCGGAACTTCTCAGGTTCTAAAACCGCCGTAGCAGATGACGACTTGAGAGATAACTCGTCAAAAAATCTGGCTGAAGGTGATACTCTTGTAGATACCCACGGGAATTATCTCGTGTCTCCGAGGAATGTGGCAACGAAAACCGGAACATTGTTCATTGATGCCAATAAAATCACTCACGACTTGGAACAGGGACTTGGTGTTGAGGGGTCAAAGAAACTCCATATGATATTTGCCCCAGGTGAAACGGCGTCGCTTCCGCAAGGCAGGCAGGACAATACACATTATAATATATATGGTGCAAGTGTCGTGGCCTCTTTATTGGCAGATGAAATATGTAAAAGTGTTCCGGAACTTGCAAAACATCATGTCAAGTATGATTGTTATGTTTCAAAAGAAGGAAACGGAAATTTTATGGATTTGACAAAAGCCATAGAGTACGCTCCTGTTGGCAAGAAAACCAAAGTGGCAATTTTGGGCGGAACATGGAAGAAGCCAGTTGTACCCAAAGGGAAAAAAATCAAGTTTGCACTTCTGAGAGGTGCAAAGTTTATTGACTGATTTATTTTTGAATTCCAATAATGCGTTATAAAAATCCATCTTTATATACAAAGTTGTATAAAAGGTGGATTTTATGGTATTTAACATATGCGTTTTTGTTTGTGTATATGTATAATTCCCAAATTCCTTTTGAAATATTTGGCTGTTCAAAATAAAAGGCGTAACTTCGCAATGTAAATTATTAACATAAATCATTATCTACATGAAAAAGTACAATTTTAATGCAGGTCCTTCAATTCTCCCGAGGGAAGTAATTGAAAACACAGCGAAACAAATCCTTGATTTTAACGGTAGCGGTTTGTCCTTGGCTGAGATAAGTCACAGGGCTAAGGATTTCCAACCGGTTATTGATGAAGCTGTGTCGCTTGTTAAGGAATTGTTGAATGTGCCTGAAGGATATTCTGTGCTGTTCCTTGGAGGTGGTGCTTCTATGGAGTTCTGCATGGTCCCTTATAACTTCTTAGTAAAGAAAGCAGCATATTTAAATACAGGTACATGGGCAAAAAAAGCAATGAAGGAAGCAAAGTTGTTTGGCGATGTGGTTGAAGTCGCTTCGTCTGCAGACTCTAATTTCACGTTTATTCCCAAAGACTGGACCTGTCCGTCAGATTGTGATTATTTGCATATTACTACAAACAATACGATTTTTGGAACTGAGATGCGTGAAGAACCAAATGTTCCAGTGCCACTTATCGGTGATATGTCGTCTGATATATTCAGTCGCCCCGTAGACGTTGCAAAGTATGATTGTATTTATGCCGGAGCTCAGAAGAATCTCTCTATGGCTGGAGTTACACTCGTAATCGTGAAGGATGATGCGCTGGGCAAAGCTGACCGCGTGATTCCAACGATGCTTGATTACCGCACGCATGTAGAAAAAGGAAGTATGTATAATACTCCTCCTGTAGTGCCTATTTATACTGCACTTGAAACACTTCGCTGGATAAAGAAAAACGGTGGAGTGGAGGAAATGGACCGTAGGGCTCATGAAAGAGCTGAACTGCTTTATGCGGAGATAGACCGCAACAAGTTGTTCCGTGGTACTGTTGCCAAGGAAGATCGCTCACTGATGAATATATGTTTCGTTATGAGCGATGAATACAAAGAACTTGAAAAGCCGTTCCTTGACTATGCCACATCAAATGGTATGGTGGGAATAAAGGGACACCGTTCTGTCGGCGGATTCCGTGCAAGTTGCTATAATGCAATGAGTGTCGAAGGAGTGAAAGCTCTTGTGAAATGTATGCAGGATTTTGAAGCTCTTCACTAATAAATTTGTACTGAATTATAACGATGACTCTATATGGTTGCCTCTTTGGTGGGCAACATAATGGAGTCATCTTTAATAGCTTGTAAAACTAAAATCGATTTTCATTATGAAAGTACTAGTTGCTACAGAAAAACCATTTGCTCCTGTTGCGGTGAAAGGTATAAAAGAGACAATAGAAAAGGGCGGTAACGACTTGTTGCTACTTGAAAAATATACAGATAAAAATCAGTTGCTTGAGGCAGTAGCGGATATCGATGCTCTAATCGTACGCTCTGATAAAATCACTCCCGAGGTGCTTGATGCTGCAAAAGAATTGAAAATTGTTGTGCGTGCAGGTGCTGGATACGACAATATTGATACTGCTTATGCTAAGCAGAAAGGCATTGTGGTGGAGAATACACCTGGACAAAATTCAAATGCTGTAGCCGAGCTCGTGTTTGGACTTCTTGTCTTTGCGGTGCGCAATTTCTATAACGGCAAAGCCGGCACGGAACTTAAAGGTAAGAAACTCGGTATACTTGCTTTTGGTAATGTGGGAAGAAATGTTGCCAGAATCGCCAAAGGATTCGGAATGGACATATATGCTTATGACGCTTTCTGTCCAAAAGATGTTATTGAGCAGGCTGGAGTAAAGGCTGTAGAAAACCAAGAAGAACTTTTCGCAACATGTGATGTCGTTTCTCTTCATATCCCATCTACACCTGAAACAAAACAGAGCATCAATGCTGCGCTTGTTTCAAAGATGAAGCAAGGTGCTGTTCTTGTGAATACAGCACGTAAAGAGATTATTAATGAACCTGAATTGCTTGAGGTTCTTAAAAACCGTACAGATTTGAAATTCGTTACGGATATAAAGCCGGACATGGATTCAGAGTTTTCTGCAGAAATTGAAGGAAGATACTTCAGCACGCCAAAGAAAATGGGTGCACAGACTGCAGAGGCTAACATTAATGCCGGACTTGCCGCAGCAAGCCAAATCAACGCTTTCTTCGCTGATGGTTGCACTAAGTATCAGGTGAACAAGTGATTTCTTTAATTCATTACTAACTTTTTATAATCGACTATGGCTATTGTAAAACCATTTAAGGGCTTTAGACCCCCAAAAGAATTTGTTGAACAAGTTGAGTCGCGTCCTTATGACGTTCTGAACTCTGAGGAAGCAAGAAGTGAGGCTGGCAGCAATGAAAAGAGCCTTTACCATATTATAAAGCCTGAAATTGATTTCGAACCGGGCACCAGCGAATATGATCCCCGCGTTTATGAAAAAGCTGCCGAAAATTTTAGAAAGTTTAAGGAAAATGGTTGGCTCGTACAAGACAAGGATGATCATTATTACATCTATGCTCAGACAATGAATGACAAGACACAGTATGGCATTGTTCTGGGAGCATATGTAAACGATTATCTTACCGGCGTCATAAAAAAGCATGAACTTACCAGACGGGACAAGGAAGAGGACCGCATGAAACATGTGCGTGTGTGCAATGCAAATATGGAACCTGTATTCTTCGCATATCCCGACAATGCAAAGCTAAATTCTTTGCTTGAGAGGTATGCTGCAACAAAGCCGGAATATGATTTTATTGCCCCTGTTGATGGATTCCGCCATCAGTTTTGGGTAGTGTCTTCACCGGAAGATATAAAACTTATAACAGATGAATTTGCTGCTATGCCATCGCTTTACATTGCCGACGGTCATCACCGCTCTGCTGCAGCTGCCCTTGTCGGTGCCGAGAAAGCAAAGCAGAATCCAAACCATACAGGTAAGGAGGAATACAATTATTTTATGGCTGTCTGTTTTCAGGCTTCACAGCTGACTATTCTTGACTATAATAGAGTTGTGACAGACCTTAACGGATATTCTTCTGTGGATTTCTTGAATGCGCTTGAGAAAAACTTTGTTTTGGAGAAAAAGGGGACTGGCATTTACAAACCGAACACCCTGCACAACTTTTCCATGTATCTTGACGGCGAATGGTATAGCTTGACGGCGCGTAAGGGTACTTACGAACCAAATGATCCTATCGGAGTTCTGGACGTAGATATATCTAGTAGACTGATTTTCAATGAACTTCTTGGAATTACAGATTTTCGGTCTGACAAACGTATTGATTTCGTGGGTGGACTGAGAGGTCTTGAAGAATTGAAACGACGTGTTGATTCGGGAGAGATGAAGATGGCACTTGCTTTGTATCCTGTTACGATGAAACAGATTATGGATATAGCAGATAGTGGTAAAATAATGCCTCCCAAGGCGACATGGTTTGAACCAAAACTCCGTTCAGGACTGGTCGTACATGAACTTGAATAATTTGGATAAATAATATGGCGTGTCCTTTGTCTTGTCTTGGACACGCCATTTTCTTGAAGTATGAGTGAAGAATTGATTGACAAATATAAAACGATTTCATCATTTGTAGGTGAGGGAACTTATAGTGAAAAGCGTAGCAAATTCCTTGCCTTTGCACATCATGTGGAAAATGTAGATGAAGTGAAGAGTATATTGGAAGAATATCGAAAAAAATATTACGATGCGCGTCATGTGTGTTCTGCCTATATGCTTGGTGCTGAAAAAAAAGTCTTTAAGATGAATGATGATGGAGAGCCCAGCAGTACTGCGGGGAAACCTATCTTGGGACAAATATTGTCAAGCGGACTTACAGACATACTTGTAGTAGTTGTTCGTTACTTTGGAGGTGTGAAGCTTGGAACAGGTGGCTTGATTGTGGCTTACCGCACTGCCGCTGCTGAGGCTATTGAAAAATGTCAGGTTGTAGAAAAATTTATTGAGGAAGTTGTAAATTTTTCTTTTCCTTATGTGATGATGAATGGCGTGATGAAAATCGTGAAAGCTATGGAACCGCGCATTTTGGCTCAGGCCTATGATAATACATGCACCATTACTTTGTCAATACGAAAAGCTAAGGCCGGAGAACTGAAAAGCAGGCTTGAAAGTCTTGCCTTTAGTTAAAATAGTCTTGCCAATCCTGTGAGATAATGCAATATACATATATGAGATTTTGCAAACTTCATTTTTCAAAAGACTGCTCCCCATTTGTTTATCCTTTCCGTTGTGTGAATAAAATATTAAATACATTCAATAAAATACTTAAAAATAGGTAGAAGTCGAAAATATTTTATACCTTTGTAGTCGTAAAACGGGTAACGATAAATACTATTGTGTGTTTATAATATCAAATACATTATAATTAAATTATGATTTATTCAACAGAAGTAAAGAACATGTGTGTCGTGGCCAAAGGCCCGAACCACGGACCTGCTCCTATCCCAGAGGAAGGAAAATGGGTTTATGCAAAAGAAATTAAGGATATTTCCGGTTATACACATGGTGTGGGGTGGTGTGCACCTCAGCAGGGTGCCTGCAAATTGTCTCTTAATATTAAGGACGGTATAATTCAGGAGGCTCTTGTTGAAACTATTGGTTGTACAGGTATGACCCATTCTGCAGCTATGGCATCGGAGATTCTTCCTGGCAAAACTATCCTTGAGGCTTTAAATACAGACCTCGTTTGTGATGCTATCAACACTGCTATGCGTGAACTCTTCCTTCAGATTGTTTACGGCCGTTCTCAGAGCGCTTTCTCAGAAGGCGGTCTTGCAATAGGCGCAGGACTTGAGGATCTTGGTAAGGGACTTCGTTCACAGACTGGTACTCTATATGGCACTGTAGCTAAAGGTACACGTTATCTGGAGCTGACAGAGGGTTATATTACAAAGCAGTTCCTTGACAAGGACAACCAAGTATGCGGTTACGAGTATGTTCACCTCGGCAAAATGATGGAAGCTATCAAGAATGGTATGGACGCTAATGAGGCTGTGAAGAAATTTACAGGTCGTTATGGACGTACAACTGCTGAGCAGGGTGTTGTTAAAGCTATTGATCCACGTAAAGAATAATAAGGAGAAAACAAAATTATGATTAGAAAAGTAAGTTACGAAAGTCAGGAGCGTCGCGAGGCGCAGGTTCTCGCTGCCCTTAATGCTGAGGGTATCAAGAGCGTTGAAGAAGCTAATCAGATTTGCGAAGATGCAGGTGTTGATCCTTATCAGATGTGTGAGGACACTCAGCGTATTTGCTTTGAAAATGCAAAGTGGGCATACGTTTGTGGTGCTGCCATTGCTATCAAACGTGGCGCAAAAACTGCAGCTGATGCTGCCGAAGCTATTGGCGTAGGTTTGCAGTCATTCTGCATCCCTGGTTCTGTTGCTGATGACCGTAAGGTTGGTCTTGGACACGGAAATCTTGCTGCTCGTCTTCTCCGTGAGGAGACTCAGTGCTTTGCATTCTTGGCTGGTCACGAGTCATTCGCTGCTGCTGAGGGTGCAATCAAGATTGCTGAGATGGCTAACAAGGTTCGTAAGAATCCGCTTCGCGTTATCCTTAACGGACTTGGTAAAGATGCTGCCCAGATTATCAGCCGTATCAATGGCTTTACATATGTCAAGACTGAGTTCGACTACTATACAGGTGAGCTGAAGGTTGTAGACCGTATCGCTTATTCTGATGGTCCTCGTGCAAAGGTTAATTGCTATGGTGCAAATGATGTACGTGAGGGTG
>CAKQDG010000020.1 GCA_934219025.1 uncultured Prevotella sp.
CAATTAACTGGAAAGGTACTAAAATCAATATTATAGACACTCCGGGACACTCCGATTTCGGTGGTGAGGTGGAGCGTGTGCTCAACATGGCAGACGGATGCCTGCTGCTTGTCGATGCCTTTGAAGGCCCGATGCCGCAGACACGCTTCGTTTTGCAGAAGGCCCTGCAGATTGGACTCAAGCCAATCGTTGTGGTAAACAAGGTGGACAAGCCAAACTGCCGTCCGGAGGAAGTTTACGAAATGGTGTTCGATCTGATGTTCTCGCTCAATGCCACAGAAGACCAGCTCGACTTCCCTGTTGTTTACGGAAGTGCGAAGAACGGATGGATGAGCGAGGATTTCAACAAGCCTACAGACAATATCGACTATCTGCTCGACAAAATCGTTGAGGTTATTCCTGCACCGAAAGTGCTCGAGGGAACACCACAGATGCTTATCACCAGCTTAGACTATTCAAGCTATACAGGTCGTATCGCCGTGGGACGCGTGCACCGCGGAACACTGAAAGACGGTATGAACGTTACCATCGCACACCGCGACGGAACGATGGAGAAGACAAAGATCAAGGAACTCGACACTTTCGAGGGTATGGGACACAACAAGACCGAAGAGGTGAAGAGTGGAGACATCTGTGCCGTTGTTGGTCTTGAGAATTTTGAAATTGGAGATACCATCTGCGACTTCGAAAATCCGGAGCCGCTGCCGCCAATCGCCATCGATGAGCCTACGATGAGTATGCTCTTCACCATCAACGACTCGCCATTCTTCGGCAGAGAAGGAAAATTCGTAACCAGCCGCCATATCAGCGACCGCCTGAAGAAGGAACTTGAGAAAAACCTTGCCCTCCGCGTTACACCGTTTGAGGATTCCACGGATAAGTGGATTGTCAGCGGTCGTGGTGTGCTTCATCTCTCTGTGCTCATCGAGACTATGCGTCGCGAGGGCTACGAGCTTCAGGTTGGACAGCCACAGGTAATCTACAAGGAGATAGACGGCGTGAAGTGCGAGCCTATCGAGGAACTTACAATCAACGTGCCGGAGGAGTTTGCAAGCAAGATGATTGATATGGTGACACGCCGCAAGGGTGAGATGACATCAATGCAGAACCTTGGCGACCGTGTGGATATCGAGTTCGACATCCCGTCGCGCGGTATCATCGGACTGCGCACCAATGTGCTTACCGCCAGTCAGGGTGAGGCAATCATGGCTCATCGCTACAAGGAATATCAGCCATTCAAGGGCGAGATAACCCGCCGAATGAACGGAAGTATGATTGCAATGGAAACGGGTACGGCATACGCTTACTCTATCGACAAACTGCAAGACCGCGGAAAGTTCTTCATCGATCCGGGTGAAGAGGTCTATGGCGGAGAGGTTGTCGGTGAGCATGTTCACGACAACGACCTCGTGGTGAATGTGACAAAGGCAAAGCAGCTTACCAATACCCGCGCCAGCGGTTCGGACGACAAGGCGCGCATCGTGCCGCGCACTGTGCTCTCGCTTGAGGAAGCCCTTGAGTATATCAAGGAAGACGAACTCGTGGAGGTTACACCTAAGAGCATGCGCATGCGCAAGATTGTGCTCGACCACTTGGAGCGCAAGCGTGCCAACAAGGACTAAGATAAATAAAGAAAAGGAAAAGGTGTGAGAGATCACACCTTTTTTTTGTTGGACGAGGAGTAACGGGGACTGGGACTAATAAGGCAAATAGGACTAATGGGACTAATAAAACTGATAAGACAAATAGGGTAGGCAAGATATGACGACATTAAACAGAAAGATATTGCATATAGCCGTGCCGGCAATAGTGAGCAATATCACCGTGCCGCTGCTTGGACTTGTGGATGTGTCGATAGTGGGACATCTCGGTGCGGCGGCATATATCGGTGCGATAGCCGTTGGCGGAATGATATTCAACGTGATGTACTGGCTGTTCTCCTTTCTTCGTATGGGCACGGGCGGCATGACATCCCAGGCATACGGTCAGCGCAACCTCAACGAAGTGGTGCGCATTCTGGTGCGCTCCCTTGGTATCGCCGTTGCCGTGGCAACTTTTCTCATAGCCGCACAGATACCGCTGCGCTCGCTGGCACTCTATATCATGGCGCCCACACCCCATGTGAGGCATTATGCCGAGATATACTTCGATATTCTGATTTGGGGCGCACCGGCAATGTTAGGACTATATAGCTTCACAGGGTGGTTTATCGGAATGCAAAATTCCCGTCTGCCCATGATAATAGCCATAACACAGAATGTGGTGAACATAGCGGCAAGCCTTTTCTTTGTGTTTGTGCTCGGAATGAGAGTGGAAGGCGTGGCGCTCGGCACCCTTGTGGCGCAGTATGCCGGAATCCTCATGGCCATAGTGATGTGGCTCTCCGTGTATTCCCGTCTGCGTCGCCATTTCATTGTGGCAGGACTGTTTGGATGGCAGTCGCTGAAAAAGTTTCTTGCCGTAAACCGCGACATCTTCCTTCGCACACTCTGTATGATAAGCGTGATGCTGTTCTTCACCTCGGCAGGCTCGTGGCAAGGCGAAACGGTGCTTGCCGTAAACACGCTGCTGATGCAGTTCTATATGATGTTCTCTTATGTGATGGACGGCTTCGCCTATGCCGGTGAAGCGATAAGCGGCAAACGCTACGGGGCCGGCAACAAGCGGGCGCTCAGCGAAACAGTAACCATGCTTGCAGGTTGGAGTGCCGGTATGGCGGCAATATTCACCTTATTATATATAATAGGCGGAGAAACATTCCTCTCGCTGCTCACCGACGAGCCCACAGTGGTTGCTGCCGCCCATGAATATTACTGTTGGGCAATGTTGATGCCACTGGCAGGGGTTATGGCTTTTATGTGGGACGGCGTGTTTATCGGCTGCACGATGACGAGAGGCATGCTTCAGTCAATGTTTTTTGCAGCCACAGTGTTTTTCGTGGTATATTATTCCCTGAAGGGGATTATTGGCAATCACGGTCTTTGGCTCGCCTTTACGCTGTATATGTTTTCGCGAGGAGCGATGCAAACTTTGATATGGATGAAGGGCAGGAAATGAGGAAAAAGTAGGCGAAATGTAAAAAAAATAGGTAAAAAGTGTGCAGGAAACAAAATAATTACTATCTTTGCAGCGAATATCGCAATATTTTGTAAGGCACCTTATTGGGGCAATAAATTGAATTAGATTTTATTATTAAATAAAGGTTATGAAAAAGTTTTTAATGGTGCTGGCTATTGCCGGCGTTTCCTTGACCTCTATGGCTCAGGAAACAGAAGCTACAGAAAAGTACAGTGTAGCAACAAATTCATTCTGGAGCAATTGGTTTGTACAGGGTGGCGTGCAGTGGTCTGCAGTATACGCTTCTGCAGAGCACGGATTGGGACTTTCAAAGAGTCCGCTCAAGAGCTTCCGTTCAAACCCACAGGCTTCGGTAGCAATCGGTAAGTGGTTTACTCCAGGCTTGGGACTCCGTACAAAGGTTTCTGGAATCTGGGGCAAGGCAATGGACCAGAGCTTCAAATACTGGAATGTTCAGGAGCAGGCTCTCTTCAATCTGAGCAACATGCTTTGTGGATACAATCCAAACCGCGTTTACAGCTTCATCCCATTCATCGGTGCCGGTGCAGCTCGTAACATGGCTACAAATAACTACAGCATGGGCTACAGCGTAGGTCTGTTGAACCAGTTCCGCGTTTGCAAGCGTGCTTCTATCAACCTCGAGTTGGGTTGGAACCGTTTCGAGAACGATTTCTTCAGCGGCGGCAACATCGACAACGGCGAGCGTTTCTGGGATTCTCACGACAACCTGCTCTATGCAGAAGTTGGCGTAACAGTAAACTTGGGCAAGACTGGATGGTCTAAGGTGCCAGACGTTGACGCTATCAAGGCTCTCTCACAGTCGCAGATCGACGCTCTCAACGCTCAGCTCTCTGACTCAAAGGCAGAGAACGACCGCTTGAAGAACCTGCTGAAAGAGGCTAACAACAAGCCAGCTCCAGCTCCAGTATCAGAGTCAATGAAGGAATTCATCACAACTCCGGTATCTGTATTCTTCAACTGTGGCAAGACAAACGTTGCCAACCTGAAAGACCTTGTAAACGTTCGCGCTCTTGCAAACTATGCAAAGGCAAACGACAGCAAGATTATGGTAACAGGTTATGCTGACAGCGCAACAGGTACAAAGGCAGGCAACCAGAAGCTTTCTGAGAACCGTGCTAACCAGATCAAGGACGAGCTGATCAAGATGGGTGTTAAGGAAGAGAACATCAAGACTGCCTTCAACGGTGGTGTAGACACTGCGTCTACTGTTGACAACCTTTCACCGCTGCAGTTCAACCGCCGCGCTACTGTTCAGATCGTAGAGCAGTAATCCGCAGGTCGTAATTTAAAATACCATTACGATATAAACGCTCCCCTCTTGCTAAAAATGCAAGAGGGGAGTTTTTTTGTGTTAAATCGAAGTACCAGATTCGTGAAACACTTTGGTACCGTGAGTGCAGCAATGCTATACTCGCAGTATACCGCCGCTTTAATCACAGCAAAGCGACGCTTTGCCAAAGCCAAACGCCGCCTTGCCGAAAACAACCGCCGCTTAATAAGCCAAAAGCCACGACTGAATAGAAATAATGTCGCATATTATTATAAAAATGGCAGCAAATACTTTTAATATGTTAATAAACGCGCAAAATTATGTGTAAATAGTTATAAAGTAATGATTTTTCATTAACTTTGTGGCCGTTATTGACTACCAACATCCATAACTATTCATTGATAGCATGTAATAAAATATGCAGACGGAATACTGCAATATAATTTTCTGGAGCATTATCCGAGTCTCCATTTGCAAGAAGAAGGGACAGAAGATATAATGCAGAAAGAAGGTTTCGTGGAATTAGGATAATAGAAAAATATAATTAAAAGAGATGAAAAGATTAATTGAAAAGTGTATTTGCTTTTTTGCAACAGCTCTTATGCTCCTGTCTGCAACGGGAGCAGCTGCCACTACAGTGGTGCTCGGCTATTGCAACGATGAAATCAAAAGTACAGACTCTAGGGACAACCTTGAATACGACGCGCCGATAATGGGCGCCGTAAGGTTTACCTCATCCCAACTCGCAGCCTACAAAGGCGGGAAGATAACAAAAATCCGCATTGGCGCCGAGGCCGGAATGAGCAAGACATACGTATGGGTTCGTCCGTCGCTCACCGAAGCTGCCGTAACCATAAAGCGCCTCGGCACAACGGCAGACGGATGGAACGAGGTAACGCTCGACGACCCGTACACCATTACGGGCAGTGAGATATACGTGGGCTTCAACGGCACACTGCCAGAGGGAAAAAACATCATACTCAACGGAAAAACAAACTCCAACGGAGCCTTTGTTGCCGTGGATAATCAATGGGAAGACCTTTCTACAGCCAATGTGGGATCGCTCCTCATCCAGGCCGTTGTGGAGATTGACGGCGAGGTGAATATCGTTGACATGGGAATTGAGAGCCTGACAGCCGACAGCAAGTTTGCCAAAAACGGCGACACCCGCAGTTTTATGGCAACCGTGGGCAACTACGGAACCAAGGCAATGACCCTGCCCACCCTGCACTATCAGATAGGCAATATGCCGGAACAGCAAGTTTCACAGGAAAAGACAATAGAGCCGGGAACCAACTACACCGTGAACTTCAGTGCAGCGATAGACAATCTGCCGGAGGGAAAGAACACGATGAAGGTGTGGATGGATGTGAACGACGATATCGCTGAAAACAACGAGATATCATCCGACATCTATGCCTATACCAAGTCATATCCGCGCAAGCTCCTGCTGGAGCAGTTTACCACCATCAACTGCACAAATTGTCCGGCAGGAAACCGCGTTCTCAACAAGGTAGTGTCTGGCAAGGACAACGTGGCGTGGGTGGCACACCACGTGGGCTACGGCACCGACGAACTGACTGTTAGCCCTTCTGAAGACATCATGGAACTCGGAGCAACTTCGGCACCGCTCGCCATGATAGACCGCTCGATGTTGGCACTCTCTGAAAACAATATGCCAACATTCAGCATCGGCTATACATCAGAAACATACGGAGCACAAATGGTGGGAATAGTTTACAACCAGGCAGCCCTGCAGCCAAGTTTCGCTTCGGTGAACATCAATGCCGACTATAACGAGGCAACACGCCAGCTCAACATTACCGTGAGCGGAGAGAAAAACGACGACCTGTATAAGTTGCTCTACGACAACACCGCACTCACCGTTTATCTTACGGAAGACAACGTGAAGGCAGAGCAAGTGCAGACTGGCGGCGATGCAAACTCATACTATCACAACCACGTGTTGCGCCAGGCACTCACGGCATCCTTCGGCGACGACATCCAGTGGAACGGAAACACTTACACCGCAACATACAACACAGTATTGAATGATGCCTGGAAACCACAGGATATGAAAATCGTTGCCTTCGTGAGCCGCAAGTATGAGGGAAATGCCCAGAAGGCAGATGTGCTCAATACAAACGACTTCAGCATCTCGCCACTCACCGGAATAAAGGGAGTGAACACCGCAGACAATGCCACACGCCGCTACTTCACACTTGGCGGACAACAGGTAAATCCTGCCGACATGCAGCCAAAGGGCGTGTATATCGAGCAGACACAGACAGCTGCAGGAGTGCAGAGCAAGAAAATTGTGATGGAATAAAAGCAAAAAAATAAAACATTGGAAATATGAACAAGACATTAGCATTTATCGGTGCTGCAATGGTTTGCGCCACTGCTGCACAGGCACAGACAATGAAAATGTACACTGGCGTAGCCTTCCACAAGGCATCGCCCGACGGCAACTGGCTCATCGAAAATCTGCAGGGAACAATGAGCATTCTTAATGCCAAGACAGACCAGAAATACGACCTGTCGGATCCTAACGGACTGCTCCTTTATTCACCCGGACTTGGAAACAGCGTGACAAACAGCGGAAAAATCTTCGGCTTTACATCGGAGCGCATCCTCGTGTGGGACAACGGAACAATAAAAGAACTCGACGACGAACCAACAGGAGTCGGGACAGGCTACAGCAGCGTGATGGCTGTTACGCCCGACGAGAATATCCTCGTGGGTGCGCTTGGTTCCGACGGAGCATCATCTTCGTCTAACGGACTGATGGCATATCCCGTGATATGGAACAAAAATGCTGAGGGCAAATATGTTCACACGGCATTGCCTTGCCTGAAAAGAGACTTTGCCGGAGAGACTCCGCAGAGTATCGTGCCGCAGCAAGTGTCGGACGACGGCAACATTATCGTGGGCACGCTGACAAGCGGTAGCGGATTCTACACCTTCCCTTATCTCTTCAAGAAAGATGCCAGCGGCGAGTGGCAGTCAGTACTGCTCGGCAAGAACAACGTGTATGACGAGAGCAAGCTCTCCACACTGCCTGAGGTTCCCGAGGAACCGGTAGAGCCGAACAAATACGACTACATGACAGACGCTGACAAGAAAAACTATGATGAGGCTTATGCTGAGTATGAAGAGCAGCTCGAACTGTTTCAGAACGGTATCATCTCGAAAGAGCCTACAGCGCCAACACCGGCAGACTATATGACAGATAGCGCGAAAAAAGCCGCTTATATTGCCGACATACAGAAGTATGTTGCCGACCACAACGCATACCTCCAGGCATGGAAGAAATATAGCGCAGCACTGCAGAAAATCGTTACCGGCGACTACTTCCGCAAGAACAACATGTTCCTTTCGGCAAACGGCAGATATCTCGCCACGACTCTCCTGCACAACGGTATCTCCACACCGGGATATTTCGACCTGACGGAACAGGATCCGCAGTTTGTGGCAGCAGCCGACAACAATTATTCGATGACCGTTACAAGCGTGCTCAACGACGGAACAATCATTGGAGCATCACCTGTGGACGAGCTTACGCGCAGCACATACGTGATAGTGAAAGGCGAGAAGCCTGTTACGTTCCATGATTATCTTGCCACTCGCAGCGAGAAGGCAGCCCAGTGGCTTGCCGACAACAACACATACAATGTTACCGTGTATGGCAGCGACGGTGAGACTGTGATAGGAACAAAGAAAGACAGCATCGTGAGCGGAACCGTTACGGCAAGTCCCGACGGAATGGTGTTCGTTTCATACTACACGGATTATTACACCGACGACAACCAGACAACAAAGTCGTATGTAATCAACCTTAATGCCGAGAGCGCCATCGACAATGTGGCAGCCGACGAGAATAGCTTGATGAACTTCCGTGTGCAGAACAACAACATCCTCTTCAGCGGTGCAGAAAAGGCAGAAGTGTTTGACCTTGAAGGCAGAACCGTGGCAAAGGCAAATGACGGAAAGGCAACTCTTGCTAAACAGGGAATGTATATTGTAACGATGACCGGCAAGAACGGCGAGAAGAAATCGCAGAAAGTTGTGATAAGATAATATCCGCAGGGAGATAAAGAAGAAAAAAGTCCCGTTGCAATCGTATGAATTGCAACGGGACTTTTTCGTATTATATCTTATCAGAACAGATGGTCAATTTCGCTTTGCGAGAGGATGGCGGTAATCGTTTTCCCGTCGGGAGAGTGGTTCACGTCAGACGAGGCAAAAAGCTCATTCACCAGGTTTTCCATCTCTTTGTTGCCAAGCACCTGTCCGTAAGGAATTGCAGCATCGCGTGCAAGTCCGAGCGCCACGGCATGATTAATCTCCTCGTCCACCGAAACCGTGTTTTCGGCAGCCAGAGCCACGATGTCGTTGATAAGGCTCACGGCATTGAGCCCCTCCAGTCCAGTGGGAATTCCGCCCACGGCATAGCTCCCTCCGCCCAGGTCGCTCAAGTCAAATCCCAGAGCCGTCATGTCGGGCAGAATCTTCTGGAAAATCACGGCATCTGAAGGCGAAAGCTGTAGCATCTCGGGAAACAAAAGCTTTTGTGAATTGCCGCTCTTTTCGTTCATCGTTCTGCGGTATTCGTCGTAGAGCACGCGCATGTGGGCACGGTGCTGGTCGATAATCATCAGTCCGGATTTCACTGCCGTCATGATATATCTGCCTTTATACTGATAATGGGCAGGGGATTTCTCCTCAATCATTCCCTTGTTGTTGAGGGCAGACTGCATGATGCCCGGCTGTTCGCCTGCCGGCGTCAGGGATGCACCTTCCAGTTCGTCGCCGCCAAAGAGCTGCATGGTTTCAAAGCCGTTTGTCTGCTGAATGTCGGCAGATTGCATATGCAGATTTTCCGCCCCCTCGTATAATTGTTCCCAGTTTTCGGGAGCGGCAGGCTGGCGCGGATTACTGTTGAAAGGATTATATTGAGGGTTGAAGTCCACCTTTGGCGCAGCCGAAAAGCCAAAGTCGCCCTCTTGCTGCATGAATGCAGGAATGTCTGGCTTGCCCTCGGTGTCGAAGTCAATCGACGGCACATCGTTGAATTTGCCCAGCGACTCCTTTACGGCAGCCATCAGAATCTGCCAGATGGTTTGTTCGTTTTCAAATTTTATCTCAGTCTTTGTAGGGTGGATATTCACGTCGATATCTTCTGCCGGAACATCAAAGTAGATGAAGTAGGGCACCTGTTCCCCTGCCGGTATAAGTCGTTCGAAAGGCATCATCACAGCTTTGTTGAAGTAAGGATGCTTCATGTATCTGCCGTTCACGAAGAAATACTGGTGGGCGTTTTTCTTCTTGGCAGCTTCGGGCTTGCCCACAAATCCGTGGATTCTGCACACGGTGGTGTCTACGCCCACCGGCAGCAGGTTCTGGTTGAGGCGCTTGCCGAACACGTCGATTATGCGCTGGCGGAAGCTGTTGCCGCAGGCGCGCAGATTCAGAATCTCCGTGCCGTTGCTGCTGAATGTGAAATGCACCTGAGGGTATACGAGCACGATGCGCTCGAAAGCCGACATGATGTTGTTCAGTTCCGTGGTGTTCGACTTGAGGAACTTGCGCCTTGCCGGAACATTGAAAAATAAGTTTTGTATCAGGAAGTTACTGCCCACGGGGCATGCCGTGGCCTCCTGGTTGAGCACCTTGCATCCGGCGATAGACAGCAGTGTGCCCACTTCCTCGCTTTGTTGGCGCGTTTTCAGTTCCACCTGTGCCACGGCAGCAATCGATGCGAGAGCCTCGCCGCGGAATCCCATCGTGTGGAGCGAGAAGAGGTCGTCGGCCTGTCGTATCTTTGATGTGGCATGGCGCTCAAAGGCGAGACGTGCGTCGGTGTCCGACATGCCCTTGCCGTCGTCGATAACCTGTATCGACGTTTTGCCGGCATCTACCACAAGCACGTCAATGCGTTTTGCCCCGGCGTCGATGGCATTCTCCACCAGTTCCTTGATGACCGATGCGGGGCGCTGGATCACTTCGCCTGCAGCAATCTGGTTTGCCACCGAGTCGGGTAGGAGTTGTATTATATCGCTCATATTTGTTCTTCTTTTTTCTTTTGAATAAAAACTTGGTAGTCCGCTTTTACCTACATCATTAGCAATATTCGCCATACAGCCAATAGCACGAGCAGTATCACGGCAATGATGCATGTGTTTGCCGTGAGGCAGCCGCCCGGCGAATACTGTTGCGCTTTGCGCCTTTTCAGATGGCGCATGTCGGCGGTGAAGGAGTCGTGAAACCTTTTTCGTGTTTCTTCGGCATCAAGTGCCGTCGTATCCTGTGCGGCTTTGGCGCGCTTTTCCATTTCCTTCAATCGCTTTTTCCGGTCGTCGGCATATATGTTGATATGTTCAAAGCGTCGCGGTTTAGGTTGATTGAACAGGTTCATCATCTTTCACTTCGTTGTTGTCAATCCTTTGCAGCGGTGCAGCGTGGCGCTGTATTACGCGCAGTTCCGTTCCGCTTTTCTTGCCACGCCACTCATAGATGTCGTCCTTGTTGAGCGGACGGATATAGTCGAACCATGAGAAGCCCGGCAGCTTGTATTTGTCTGGTGGAATCTGTGTCATCGGATACCATGTGCCGTCGGTTTTCGATGTCCATATCTTCTGTAGCTGACGGTCTTTCATATACATACGCATGGTGTCGGTTTCGATATACACGAGTCCCATGAGAGTGGAGTCCTTGTCGTCAATGGGGTAGTACACCGACATCACGTTTCCTATGGCTTCGGTTTTGTCGATTTGTCCTTTTGTGAAATATGCGAACATCTCTCTCGATGCAAGTTGGTTGTAGTGTTGCTTGTCGTTCATCAGTTCTGCCGACAGCGCCTGGTTTATCACGTGGGCACGGTCTACGGTAGAGTCTTTCATAAACACCTCAATCTTTTCGCCGAGCAACTGTCGTTCGCCGCTCCACACTATCGGGTCGCGATACATGGTCATGCAAGAGTCCTTTGTGTTGTATACAAGCGAGTCGCACACTGCCTGCACGTCGTTGCGGAATGCCCTCACCTTGTTGTAGCAGTGAGCCACGCGGTAAACGGAATCTGTGTTCAGATGGTGTGAAATCATCTTCACCGTGTCGCAGTGCAGATACAGGGTGTCTTTCTGTGAATATTCGAGCAGCACGGGATTGTCTGTGGCAAGTGCAAAGCCTGTTTTCTCATTATACCACAGATAGTTGGCATGGAGTGCGTTCTTTTTCAGCGAGTCTTTGTACACCACGTTGTTGTAGCCCTGGCTGATGCCCCGCTTTTCGTCATAGAAAAGACTGTCGCCGGTTATCTCCTTTCCTTTGTTCTCCATTGTGGAGCGCCCGTAGAGACGAGCCCTGCCGGTGCTGGTGTTGTAGTATCCGCTCGAAGAATGGATAACGCTCTCCTTGCTCTTTATCACCGACGGACCCACGATGTTTGCAAGCGAGGTGCGGGTGTCGTAGTGAAGCGTGTCGGTGGTGAGCAGGAATTTCGGGTTTTTCAGATTCACGTTGAAGTAGAATGCTGCCTTGCGCGTTTCCAAGTCGTATTTTCCCCAGTCGCTCACGAGCACGTTGTTCTTGTCCACCATCTTTCCCCCCTCGAAGAAATACGCAGCGTTGTACATGCGGTCGTAGTTTAGGCTGTCGGTGTAGAGCGTTGTGGCGCGGTGTTTCATCACCACGTTGCGGCGCACCTCTGCCATCTGGTTGTCGCCGTCATACCAGGCGTAGTCGCCGGCGAGCGACAGGGTGTCGCCCTGGCGCATCTTCACGTGGCCGAAAGCCTTGAAGGAATTTGTTTCCTGATAGAAATATGCGCTGTCGCATGTCATGTGTGCCCCTTTGTGCAGAAACGACACGTGGCCGTTCAGAATCTGTGCGCCGGGGTTGTTGCCAAACTCGTCGTAGCGCAGCATGTCGGCATGTTGCAGATATACGCGCTCGTCGGTTTTCGGGCGTCGGCGTTGCTTGCTCGGTGCCGTATGTGATTGTGCCAGGCATAACCCAAACAGGCATAGAACAACAAACAGTTGTGTTCTATGCCCGCTGATATAGCTTATTGTCTTGTTTCGAAGCATTTGAATATTCCTACTTCTTTTGTTTACTTTCCTTATTAAATACCGTTATTTCACCCAACCCTTATACTCGAAGTTGCAGTTCTTGTAGTTGTCGTTGATACGGATGTAAGTTGTCTTGATTTTCTTCTGAACCCAGTCTTTCAGGAAGTCAGCCTTGCGGCGTGCCTCCACGATATCCTTCATTGCCTGGAAATCCTGAGTTATCGTGGCGCGGTGGGCATCAACGCGGTTCACGAGTTTTGCTATCACGCACACGGTCTTGCCTTTCTGGTTCACCATCTTGAACGACTTTGAAATTTCGCCCACCTTCATCGTGTCTACCACGCTGGCAATCTCTGTGGGCAGGTCGCGCATGCGGAACTTGCTTGTATATCCGTCTTGCGACTGGTTTGCCATCAGTCCGTTGTTGCTCTTCGTGTCTTTGTCGTCAGAGAGATATGATGCGGCAGCCTCGAAGCTGAACTTGCCCGCCCTGATGTCGGTGGCGATAGAGTCCAGTCGGTTTTCGGCTTGCTCTATAGCCTCGCTGCTCACTTTTGGCACTCGCAGGATGTGGCGCACCTTTATCTTGTCGCCGCGCTTGTCGATGAGCTGTATGATATGGTAGCCGAATTCGGTTTCCACAATTTTTGATATCTTCTTCGGGTCGGTGAGGTTGAATGCCACGGCAGCAAAAGCCGGGTCGAGCATTCCTCGGCCCATATACTCGTCGAGCTCTCCTCCCTGGCGGGCAGATCCCGGGTCTTCAGAATACAGGCGGGCGAGGGCTGCAAATGATGTTTCGCCTTTCGTTACGCGCTCCGTATAGCTTCTCAGGTCGTTTTTCACGCGGTTTATCTCTTCGGGAGAAATCTTCGGCGACTGTGTTATGATTTCCACTTCCACCTCTGTTGGTATCAGCGGCAGACTGTCTTCGGGCAGCTTTTCGAAGTATTTGCGCACGTCGGCAGGCGAAACCTTGATGTCTTTCACGAGCTGTGCCTTCATCTTTTCTATGAGCTGGTGGTTGCGGAAATCGTCGTGCAGACTTTCTTTCATCTGCTTGATGCTCATCTTTTTCCACTCCTCAAGTCTTTCGCGGCTGCCGGCATTGTTTATCCAGTAGTTTATCTGCTGGTCCACGCTCTTCGACACTTCAGCCTCGGTCACCTCGATACTGTCGAGAGCAGCCTGGTGAAGAAACAACTTCTGTACGGCAAGTTGTTCCGGAATGATGCAGTCGGGGTCTCCATTCCATTTCATCCCTTCCATTTCGCCTTGCAGTCGCATAGCCTCGACGTCTGACTTCAGAATTGCCTCGTCGCCCACAACCCATACCACCTGGTCAATTATGCTGTTGTCGTTTGCGGGGGCATCTTCCGCGTTTTTCTTGTTTATCGTGTCTTTTGCTTCTGTTTTGTCATTGTCGGCAAATGCCATGTAGCGACTTGCCTCGCCGCTGGCTGCAAGTATGGCGCTCGACATGAGCAATGTGCAGAATGTTGCTTTCAATCCGTGTTTCATTTATCTGTTTTGTTCGTTTCTATTAAGTTGCAAAGATACGCACTTCTAAGGGATTCACAAAGTTTTTTTTGCTAATTAAAGTTTCTGTTTCCGAATTTGTCTTTTATTGTGTGTCTGTGGAATGAAAAAAAGTATTAACCAGCCACTGTTTACTATGCTAAAGAGTATATTTTTTGCCGTGCGTTTCCGGTTAGCCATAGTGTTCTAAATTTCGCTTTTGTAAACATTTGCGTGTGCTTATCCTGCTTTTCAACTCCAAGCCTTTGAGTGGATTGTTTGTAAATTTTTGATATATAATGATTTATGCTTGTATCTCTGCCGCGTGATATGAATTTTGTCTTTCTTGAGCATAGCTTTTTCAGGGGTAAAGCAATGCTTCTTCGGGAGAGAAGCAATGCTTTGCTCCCGGAAAAGCGTTGCTCCTTTATGCTGCGACCAACAAAAAGTGTTCTAAATGTCTTATTTGTGGAGGGAAAGTCTTTCTGAAACTTCTGTAAGATATATGGTTCATCCGGGATATGGACTGATAATGTTTATTATCACTCCATATCCCGGATGAACAAAAAAAATCCCCAAGTTCTTTCAAACTTGAGGATTGGAGTATTGTTTTGGATAAAGTCTTTGCGCTTTATTTGCCGTGCTTGTTTACTGTCTTCAAGACTTCCTCGTTTACCACCACCGGGTATCTCTTGCGCAATTCAGCCACCCAGCGCTTTTCGAGCAAATCCTGATAGTCGGCAGTAACGAGACCCTTCACGTCGGTGTACTCCTCAGGACCTTTTTTCAGAATCTTGCCGCAGACGGCATCGATAGGATAGTCTTTCAGCGGTTTTACCACTGTGTCCACGCCAAACACCTGTTTGTCGATGAGAGCATTGTCGCCTTTCTTGAAGATACCCTTTTCCACTCGGATGCGGATAAGAGTGTCGTTGTTGAAGGTGGTGCGCAGCTTGTCGGCCCATTTGTCGAAGGCAAGGCCCTTGACACAGTTTTTCACAGCTTCCACATCAGCCTCGTTTTTCACGTGGTATGCCATGCCCTTAAAGCGCGGCTCCTGCCATGCATATTTCTTCTTGTTCTTCTTGAAGTATGCAGCAAGACCGGCTTCGTCTTTAGCCGCCTTGTCCCACACGTTGCGGTTGCTTATCTCATAGAGCATCAGTCCGTCGTGGTATTCGCGGATAAGGTTTTTCAGGTCAGAATCCTTTGCCGTGAGTTCGTCGGTGCGCTTGTCGAGCACGTCTTCAGCCTTCAGCTTGCCGTTAGAAGCATCAACAACCCTCTGTATGCTGTCTTTTGCCACCTTATCGCGGATGTTGCGGGCCTCGAGGAAATGGAGGATGTTCACACGCAGACTGTCGTAAGGGTCAATCTGCTTGCGTGCCTTCATATAGATCACGTGGTAGCCCACGGGCGACAGCACAGGCTTTGCCAGCTGTCCCGGTTTCAGTGCATAGGCTGCATTTTCGAATTCGGGCAGAGTCTGACCGGGCGACAACCATGGCAGTTCGCCGCCGTTTCGTGCCGAGCCCGGGTCTTTTGAGAATTTCTTTGCCAACTCAGCAAAGCTCTTTTCAAATGCCACCGTGTCGATAGGCTGTGCCACCTTTTTGCCTTTCACCTTCTTGTATACAGGGGCGAGCTGTGCGTTGAGCACATTGTAGATAGAGTCGGCACGCAGCTCAGCTTCTTTTTTCTGTGCATCCGTAGCGTCTTGCGCCAGATAGAGCAGGATGTGGGCAGGCTTTATGAGTCCCTTCTTGCCGATGCGCTCTTTAGTCTGCTCGTAAACCTTTTTAGCCTCGGCTTCAATATCCTTGTCGGCAACGAACGACGGGCGGATTTGCTGGTCGCGGTACGACTTGAATTCTTTCAGAAAAGAGCTCAGAGTGTCGATTTTTGCATCGTAGGCGGCAGCCACTTTCAGCTTGTAGTTTATAAACAAGTCAACGTATTCGTCTACCGTTTTCTTGTCTATAACGCCCTCAGAATTGTTCTTGTTGTATGAATACTCAAATTCAGAGCGGGATACAGGCTGCCCGTTGATAGTCATTATCGTGGGGTCATTCTGTTGTGCATGTGCCGTGGCTCCAAAGGCGAGGAGCATTGCGGCAAATAGCGATTTGAATTTCATGTCTTTAGTTTTTTGTTAATCTTAGAGAAAAATAATATCAAGGACACGCAATCATGAAGTTGTGGATCCCTGATATTATCCTGGTTATATGTTTCTGTTTTAATGTCTTTCTTATTCGTGGCGAGAGTAGTTAGGAGCCTCGCTCGTGATAGAGATGTCGTGAGGATGGCTCTCAAGCACTCCGGCATTTGTTATGCGCACAAACTTTGCCGAATGAAGGTCCATGATGTTGTGTGCACCACAGTATCCCATACCAGAGCGCAGTCCGCCAACAAGCTGGTATACCACTTCCTGCAGAGTGCCTTTGTAGGGCACGCGTCCTGCGATGCCTTCCGGCACGAGCTTCTTCACGTCTTTTGTGCCAGCCTGGAAATAGCGGTCTTTCGATCCGTTCTCCATTGCCTCCAGTGAGCCCATTCCGCGGTAGCTCTTGAACTTACGTCCGTTGAATATGATTGTGTCGCCAGGACTCTCTTCAGTTCCGGCAACGAGCGAACCGATCATCACAGAGTAGCCTCCGGCAGCAAGAGCCTTCACCACATCGCCAGAGTAGCGCAGACCTCCGTCGGCAATCAACGGCACCCCTGTTCCTTCAAGTGCGCTTGCCACATCATAGACAGCGCTCAGCTGAGGCACGCCCACACCGGCAACGACACGTGTGGTACAGATGGAACCCGGACCGATTCCCACCTTAACGGCATCGGCACCGTTTTCAACGAGCATCTTTGCAGCAGCTCCTGTTGCAACGTTGCCCACCACGATGTCTACGTTAGGGAATGATTTCTTTGCCTCTACGAGTTTCTCGATAACATATTTGGAATGTCCGTGTGCTGTGTCGATAACTATAGCGTCGGCTCCGGCGTTTACCAGAGCCTGCATGCGGTCGAGAGTATCAACAGTTACTCCCACTCCGGCAGCCACGCGAAGGCGACCCTTGTCGTCCTTGCAAGCCATTGGCTTGTCTTTTGCCTTTGTGATGTCCTTGTATGTGATAAGTCCCACAAGGTGGTTGTCGGCATCTATAACCGGCAGCTTCTCGATTTTGTTCTCCTGTAGAATCTGTGCGGCGGCAGCCAAGTCGGTCTTGATGTGTGTGGTAACGAGGTTTTCTTTTGTCATTACCTCGTCGATCTTGCGGTCGAGGTTGCGCTCAAAGCGCAGGTCGCGGTTGGTAACGATGCCCACAAGGTGGTTGTCGTCGTCTACCACAGGTATGCCGCCGATATGATATTCGGCCATTATATCAAGGGCTTCGCTGACTGTAGAACCGCGGCGGATAGTTACAGGATCGTAAATCATACCGTTCTCGGCGCGCTTCACGATTGCAACTTGTCTTGCCTGTTCCTCGATGCTCATGTTCTTGTGGATAACACCAATTCCTCCCTCGCGGGCGATGGCAATTGCCATTGCCGATTCTGTCACGGTGTCCATGGCGGCTGTGACAAACGGGATGTTTAACTCAATGTTACGTGAGAACCTGGTTTTCAACTCTACTGTGCGTGGCAGTACTTCAGAATAAGCTGGGATAAGGAGGACGTCGTCGAAAGTGAGACCGTCCATTACAATTCTATCTGCAACAAATGATGACATAATTTGTATTTAAAAATTTATTGCGTGCAAATTTACACATAATTTATAATATACAAAACGCTTTCGCCGATATTTTTTTGAGTTAAATGTATTTAACGCAGAAACTTTGAGTTTACCCCTCACATCCCTCACCTCATCCCTCACACCTTTAAGTGCCTGACAATAAGGATGGTATACTTAAAGTGTGAGGGTGTGAGGGGTAAAATCAAAAAAATAAATTTTTTATTCAGTATATTATAATAGGTCTGCTGTTAGCCTATTATTGCCTTCTTTACAGAAACCTTGCCATTGGCATCGGTAGTCTTGATGATGTTGATGCCGCGGCAAGGAGCAGAGAGGCGTGTGCCGTCGAGCGAATAATATTCCACCGTTACGGCATCCGCTGCAACGGCAGAACTGATTGCCGTGGACACGTTTGTTACCTTGTTTCCGTTTTCGTCGTAGGTAGGCGCCGTGGAATAGTTTTTCACGGCATTGGCATACTCGTTGATATTTTCCGACGGGATATTGTCAGTATATGCTGTATAGATTTCAATCTTGCCCGCACCGGCATATTTCTCCAGAATCTGCGGCACGTCGACTGTCTTGTCGTGGCTGTTCACCTTATATTGGGGGTCTGTCTGGGTTGGGAGCCAATCTGTAGAAGTTACAGGGTATGTGTTGCTGATTTTAGCTCCGTCGATGTTTGTATAGCCTGTAATAAGGTTGTTGCAGCCTTTGAATATCACGTCGTAGCCCTCGGCCTTGTTTATGTTCAGCGATCCGCCGCGGTCGGAGCGCACCGGCGATTTTGTGTTCTCGAAGTAGCAGGCATCGAGGTAGCCCACTGATTTCTCGCGCACGTCCCATCCGTCTTCGCAGCCTTTCTGGTAGTTGTTCATATAGTGGAGATGACCGCCGCGCTGCAACGGAAGGCGTGAGCCCTGGATATTGTTCAGATAGTTGTGGTGATAAGAGATAGTGCGGCAACCGTCATACACGTCGCTGTTTCCCTTTCCGAAGAGACAAGCCTTGTCGTGGTCGTGGAAGAGGTTATAGCTGAAGGTCATCCACTGCACGTTGTTCTTGCAGTCGAGCAATCCGTCGTAGCGGTCTTTGTTTGCCTGGTCGCCGTTGAAGAATTCGCAGTGGTCCACCCAGATGTGTCCGCCCCAGTCGCTCTTGGCGCTCACCTTGTCTGCCTGGATACCGATGCAGTCGGGGTCGCCCACTTCAATCTGCTTGCCGTCGCGCCAAGCCACAATCTTGTTTTCGCCAGATTTCAACACGGGCACGCCCTTCATCGTGAAGCGACAGTTGCGGATGATGATATTGTCCACACACTGCATTACGAAAGTGATATGTGAGAAGAGCGGAGCCTTGCCCGTTTCTGGATTTACCACTCCCACGAGGGTCTTGTTTGATGCCACCATGATGCGCTCGCCGTATGTTGTCTCCACGCCCTCGCTGCCGTCCTGCTTGTCGCAGAGCTTTCCGGTGTTGATGCCGTCCACGTAGCATTTGATACCCGTTGTTATATCGTGGTCCACGATTACGATATACGGGTCTTTGGCCTGCATGTAGGCCTGAAGTTGCGAGAAATTCTTGGCATACACCACTTTGCCGCCGGCTCCGCCTGTTGTGCCGTCGGCGCGGTAATAATTGGTTCCTTGTTTTCCGGTACATGCGGCAAAGCCGTCAATCGAGAAATCTCTGCCGTCTACGGTCTGTGCACTTGCGGGCAGTACAATTCCGCCAAGCATCAGGGCTGCAGCCATGAATGCTTTTGCTTTAGTTGCTTTCATTTTGTTTTATTTTAGTAGTTTTGTAATTAGTAAAAAAATTATATTTCCTCTTTCTTGAATTGCCAACGGAGTATTTCTGTTGTATAATCTGCCGGTATTTTTTTTTGTTCTGAATCCATAATCCACAACTTTCCGTAAAAGGAAAATTATGGGTTATGAATTGCATAGTTATAATTTGGGAAATTTCAATGGCAATACCAAAATATAATTCCCCAATTCGATACTCTAATTCGCCATTTCCGAGAAGAACTTGATGCGCACCAAACGCACTTCATCTTCGCTGTAGTCTCCGCCGAGTTCATCCATTGCGGTGTCGAGGTCGTCGGTATCGCTTTCGCGGAAATATTCGTAGATGTCGTCCACGTGGTCGTCGTCCATCACGTCTTCAAGGAAGTAGTCGATGTTGAGTTTCGTTCCGCTGTATACTATGGCCTCGATTTCTGTGAGCAAGTCTTCAAATTCAATGTTCTGTGCATCAGCGATATCATCAAGCGGCACCTTGCGGTCGATGCTCTGTATTATTTTCACTTTCAGCATCGACTTCTTCGGTACGGTGCGTATTCTCAGGTCTTCAGGTCGCTCAATCTCGTTTTCTTCGCAGTGCTTCTTTATAAGTGCAATGAATTCTTTTCCGTATCTGTGTGCCTTGCCCACGCCAACTCCCTGAATGTTCATCAGTTCGTCAAGTGTTATGGGGTATACTGTTGCCATCTGCTCCAAGGATACGTCCTGGAATATCACATATGGTGGAATCCCGAGCTTTTTGCTTGTGTCTTTCCTCAGATTCAGAAGCATATCGTATAAAACTGGGTCGAGTGCGGCAGTTGTCTTGTCCGACAGGTCCTCGTCCTCGTCTTCGTTAAATTCGGTGTCTTTTACCACCATGAAGGTTTCCGGGTTCTTCATGTAGTTCTTTCCGCTGGCAGTGATTTTCAACACGCCGTAGTTCTCTACGTCTTTTTTCAGATAGCCCGCTATGATAGCCTGGCGGATAACAGGATTCCATATCTTCACGTCGCATTTTTCGCCTTCGCCGAATTCCTCGAGCTGGTCGTGCTTGTGATCGCGTATGTCGTCGGTGTCTCTGCCTTTCACAAAGTCTATCACATATTCCTGACGGAAGTCTTCCTTCAGAGCCTTGATAGCTCTCAGCACAATCATCAGTTCCTTGGTGCCGTCGATTTTTTCTTTTGGATGCAGACAGTTGTCGCAGTTTCCGCAGTTGTCGCGTTCGTATTCCTCTCCAAAATAGTGAAGGAGCATTTTGCGGCGGCATACCGACGATTCGGCATAGGCGGCAGTTTCCTGAAGTAGCTGTCTGCCGATGTCCTGTTCTGCCACGGGTTTGCCTTCCATGAATTTCTCAAGCTTCCTCAAGTCTTTCTTTGAATAGAATGCTATGCATTTTCCTTCTCCTCCGTCTCGACCGGCGCGTCCTGTTTCCTGGTAATACCCTTCCAGGCTCTTTGGAATGTCGTAGTGTATTACAAATCTCACGTCCGGTTTGTCGATTCCCATTCCGAATGCTATCGTTGCCACGATAACATCTATTTTCTCCATCAGGAAATCGTCTTGTGTCTTGGATCTTGTAGCCGAGTCAAAACCTGCATGGTATGCTGCCGCTTTTATGTTGTTTGCCTGGAGCACAGCTGCGAGCTCTTCTACTTTTTTCCTTGAAAGGCAGTAGATTATTCCGCTCTTGCCACTGTTCTGGCGTATGAATTTCACAATATCCTTGTCTACATCCTTTGTCTTTTGCCTTACTTCATAATACAGGTTCGGACGGTTGAACGAACTTTTGAATTCTGTTGCTTCTGTGATGCCCAGACTCTTTTTTATGTCTGTGCGCACTTTGTCTGTCGCTGTGGCTGTCAGTGCAATTACGGGGGCGTTTCCGATGTCGTTTATTATCGGACGTATCCTTCGGTATTCTGGTCGGAAATCGTGTCCCCATTCCGATATGCAGTGGGCTTCGTCTATTGCATAGAAAGATATCTTTATCGTTTTCAGAAACTCCACATATTCATCCTTTGTCAGCGACTCGGGGGCTACATACAGTAGCTTGGTGAGACCGGAGCGTATGTCGGTCTTTACTTGGTCGATAGCAGCTTTGTTCAATGACGAATTCAGATAATGTGCCACTCCCGAATGTTCGCTTATGCCATTTATTACGTCTACCTGGTTTTTCATCAATGCTATCAGTGGTGACACTACAATGGCTGTACCGTCCATTATGAGCGACGGCAGCTGGTAGCATAGTGATTTTCCGCCACCCGTCGGCATAAGCACAAAGGTGTCTTTGCCGTCAAGCAAGTTGCGGATAATCTTTTCCTGGTCTCCCTTAAAACTATTGAAACCGAAATATTGTTTCAATTTTGCCGTAAGATTAACATCGTTCGTCATATCACAAGCGGTTTCCTTTTTTTTGTTTTATTGTGGTTGTGCGCCATATGGGGTCGTGGCGCACAACCATTTGTGTTCTTTAGATTTGGTAACTTTACTTTATCTTAAAGTCGTTTCTTCTATTCTGTTTCCAACTTTTGCAGATGCGCTTTGTCGAGCTGCTTCTTTGCGTAGTCAAGTGTGACGTTGAATTCTTTTACATCCGTTGACGGAACATCAAACATGGCGTCCATCATCACGTTTTCTACGATAGACCTCAGTCCGCGTGCTCCGAGCTTGTATTCTGTTGCCTTGTCTACGATAAAGTCCAGAGCTTCTTTGTCGAACGTGAGTTTTATGCCGTCCATTTCAAACAGTTTCATATACTGTTTAATGATGGAATTCTTTGGCTCGACCAGAATCTTGCGGAGTGCCTCTTTATCAAGAGGGTTGAGATATGTGAGAACCGGCAATCGTCCGATGATTTCCGGAATCAGACCAAATGATTTCAGGTCTTGTGGAAGAATATATTTCATCAGGTCTTTCTTGTCGATTTTTCTCACGTTCTGCACTGAGTTGTAGCCTACGACGTGGGTGTTGAGGCGCTGTGCAATCTTGCGCTCTATGCCGTCGAATGCTCCTCCGCAGATAAACAGGATGTTTTTTGTGTCCACATGGATATACTCCTGATCGGGATGCTTGCGTCCGCCCTGTGGCGGTACGTTTACTATAGAGCCTTCGAGTAGTTTTAGCAGGCTCTGTTGCACTCCTTCTCCGCTGACATCGCGTGTTATTGACGGGTTGTCGCTCTTTCTTGCAATCTTGTCCACCTCGTCGATAAACACGATGCCTCGTTGTGCCGCTTCTACATTGTAGTCGGCTACCTGCAACAGGCGGCTGAGTATGCTTTCCACGTCTTCGCCCACGTATCCCGCTTCGGTGAATACAGTGGCATCGACGATGGTAAACGGTACGTCGAGCAACTTGGCTATGGTGCGTGCCAGGAGAGTCTTTCCTGTTCCGGTGCTTCCCACCATGATGATATTGCTCTTTTCTATCTCCACTCCGTCGTCTGCCACGTTCTGCTGTAGTCGCTTGTAGTGGTTGTACACTGATACGGCAAGGTAACGCTTGGCTTCGTCCTGACCTATGACATATTGGTCGAGATATTCTTTTATTTCGTGTGGAGTTGGAACTTCCTTGAGCTCGAATTTCTGCTTGTCTTTTTCTTTTGGCGAATTTATCACTCCGGCAGTTTCCAGTATGTTGTATGCCTGCATCACACAGTCATCGCATATGAATCCGTCGATTCCTGTGATGAGCAGCCTTACTTCATTTTCGGCTCTTCCGCAGAAACAACATGTTTTTTTTGTTTTCCTTCTTTCTGACATCGTTTCCCTTTTATTTCTTTTTCAATACAGTGTCAATCATTCCGTATTCTTTTGCTTCTTCGGCTGTCATCCAGTAGTTGCGGTCGGAATCGTTCCACACTTTGTCATATGGAGTATGCGAATGTTCGGCAATGATTGTGTAGAGCTCTTTCTTGAATTTCATTATCTCCTTTGCCTCGATTTCGATATCTGATGCCTGGCCTTGCACGCCACCGAGTGGCTGGTGTATCATCACACGGCTGTGGGGTAGGGCGGAGCGCTTGCCTTCTGTTCCGGACACGAGCAACACTGCTGCCATCGATGCTGCCATACCGGTGCATATTGTTGCCACGTCGCTTGATATGAACTGCATCGTGTCGTAGATGCCAAGTCCTGCCGTTACGCTTCCGCCAGGGCTGTTCAGGTATATTGAGATGTCTTTGCCTGAATCTACGGAATCCAGATACAGCAACTGTGCCTGTAGTACATTGGCTGTATAGTCGTTTACTTCTGTTCCGAGGAATATGATGCGGTCCATCATCAGTCGTGAGAACACATCGAGCTGTGTTACGTTGAGTGTTCTTTCTTCAAGGATATATGGATTGACGTATTGTGCCTGTGTCTTTACCACATCGTCAAACACCATTCCGTTGATTCCTAAGTGTCCTGTTGCGTATTTTCTGAAATCGTTTATCATACTATATTTTTATATTCTTAAACATAAAAAAGAGGTTGTCTACCTTTTTCTTATACAAAGATAATAAAAAAAGTAGATAACCTCTATATTAAAAGAGATTTTTATCAAAAAAATATTTATTCGCCTTTCATCATTTCGTTGAACTCATCGAGAGTTGCCTCTTTCTGCTCGAGTTTTACAACGTTTTTCAGGGCTGCTGTGAGCTTGCGGTCTATGCTGCGGTCTACGAGTGAGTCTACGTATTCTTTTTTCTTCAGCATGTCGTTTGCATAATTGTCGATATACTCCTCCGGAATGTTTGTCATGCCATACTGTGCAAACTGTGCGCGTGCTGCTTCCTTGGCTGTTTCCTTGATATCGTTGTCGTCAATCTTTATGCCGTTTGCTTCAACGAGCTGCTCGCGGATAAGGTGCCATGTGAGTTCCTTGATGCTCTGCTCGTAGTTGTCGTCTACGAATTTCTCGCCCTTGTCCTTGTTGTTGTTCAGCATGATGCGCTTCAAAAGAGCGTCTGGGTATGTCAGTGTGCCAACCTTGTTTTCAAGATATTTGCGCAGGTCTACGAGGAACTTGTAGTCGCCGTCGCTTGCAAGCTGTGCAGAAAGTCCTTCTGCTATCTTCTTGCGGAATGACTCTTCGTCCTTAACTTCGTCTTTGCCGTAAACTGAATCGAAGAGCTCCTGGTTTATTTCTGCCTTTACGAAACGTGAAATCTCTGTTATCTGGAAGCTGAAGTCGGCGGTAACGTTGGCTGCTTCCTCTTTTGTTATTTTCAGCAGTGAAGAAACTTCAACGTCGCTCTCTGGGTATGCTTTCTTTGGATTGAATGTAATGATGTCGCCAAGTTTTGCTCCCTCAAAGAGTTTCTTCTGGTCGTCTGCCTTGATGTATTCTGGCATCAACACTGCACCCTCTACTGTGATGCCGCCTTCTTTGGTGTTGCCGTTTTCGTCGAGCTCGCGAAGATCTCCCTTCAGCATATCGTTTGCCTGATACTCTTCTGCTTTGTCGTAGTGTCCTGCACGTGATGCGAACATGTCGATCTGACGGTTTACGAGGTCGTCGTCTACCTTTATAGTATAATAGTCGAGTGTGTCCTTGTCTGAAAGCTCTACTTTGAATTCCGGTGCTACTGCCACGTCAAACTTGAATTCGTATGGAGCTTCTTTTGAAAGGTCTACAGGCTCCTGTCCTTCGTTTGCCATCGGCTCGCCGAGCATCTTTATCTTGTTGTCGTTTACGTACTTGTAAATTTCCTCGCCAATCAGTTTGTTGATTTCCTCGGCTTTTACTGCCTCGCCAAACTGCTTCTTTATCATTCCCATTGGAACCATGCCCGGACGGAAACCTGGCACGTTTGCCCTTTTACGGTAGTTTTTCAGAGTTTTCTCCACTCTGTCCTGGAAATCTGCTGTCTCCACTGTCAAGGTCAACAGTCCGTTCACCTTATCTGGATTTTCAAAAGAAATCTTCATTTTTTGTTATCTTTGTTTTTTAAATTATTGTTTACCTGTTTAATTGTTTTGTTCTTTGTCGTTCGCATGTGTGTTCTCATTTCCTGTATGTAGTGAATTTACACGCGTTTTTATGCCGTCGTCAATGTCTTGAGACGGTATAAAGCGACTTTAGGGTTGCAAAATTAATTATAAAAGGTGTAAAGACCTAAACATTAGTATTTTTTAACTTCTCCTACTTCTCTTTCGTTCGTCTACTTCCTGGAAGTTTTTCTTCTTTAGTTCAAAGTCTACGCCAAGGTATTTTTCCTTCACGATATCGTTGGCGGCAAGTTCTTCCGGGCTACCCTGAAAAAGTATTCTTCCCTCAAAGAGGAGGTAGGCACGGTCTGTAATATTCAGTGTCTCGTGCACATTGTGGTCTGTGATGAGTATTCCGATGTTCTTGTATTTCAGTTGCCAAACCACATGCTGGATATCTTCCACTGCGATTGGGTCCACGCCGGCAAACGGTTCGTCGAGCATAATGAATTTCGGGTCGATAGCGAGACAGCGGGCTATCTCGGTGCGTCGGCGTTCTCCTCCCGACAGACGGTCTCCTTTGTTCTTCCTCACTTTATGAAGGTCGAACTCGTCTATCAGCGTTTCCAGTTTTTCGAGTTGCTCCTTGTGCGACAGCTTGGTCATTTCAAGCACTGCCATTATGTTGTCTTCCACGCTTAGCTTGCGGAACACACTTGCTTCCTGCGGCAGATAGCCAACACCGGCTCTTGCTCTTTTGTATACCGGGTAGTCTGTGATGTCGTGGTCGTCAAGGTATATATGTCCGGCATTTGGCACTACAAGGCCTGTCGTCATATAGAAAGATGTGGTTTTTCCTGCTCCGTTAGGTCCCAGCAGTCCCACGATTTCTCCTTGCCTTACGCTTATCGACACGTTGCTCACCACAGTTCGCTTTCCGTATTGTTTCACGAGCCCCTCTGTGCGCAGCACCATGCCGTCTTTATTTTCTGTTTCTGTCATAAAGTCTTTTTTTTCTACTTCAAAGTATTCGAGTGCTAAAATACTGCATATTTTTCAATCTCACAAGAAAAGTTTTTCTTTTGTTGTGTTCGCCTTCAAGAATTTTCTTGAGAGCATCAGTTTTTTTAGCCTTCGTTTTCATGCTTTTTGTTATCTTCCTCGTTGTCTCCTGCTGTCGGCGGCAGCATAATGTTGGTATCAGTCTCAAGGAATGTGGAGTCGTCGAGTTCGGTCAGTGATTTCTTTTTCTTGTTCTCCTGTGCTCCAGCTTTCAGCAGTTTTTTTGCTGCCGTTATGATGCTTGCCCCACTGTCGGCAGTAGTAATCTTCAGTTTCGACATCTTTTTTATTGTGTCGTTCATGCTCGACTCCACGTCCATAAAGCGGATACCGAAGTCTTGCACTCTGTCAATCACTGTGTTGGCTGCATCCATCATTGTCTGTTGGTTTTTTAGCTGTCTCACCTGTGTCCACATCATTTCCAGCACACGCAGGTTCATATACATTGTCTGCGGGCCCAGTATCATCACGCCCTGGTCGTAGGCTTCGCGCCACAGTGTGTCATCGTTGAGCAGCGCAAGGTTCAGTGCTCCTTCTATCGGCACGTACATTATGGCAAAGTTCAGCTTGTTGTATCCGTTGGGCAGATATTTTGTGTATTCTTTTCTTGCCAGCCGCTTCACCTGTGCCCTTACGCTGGCAATGTGAGCCTTCAAGTATTCTGTTTTTTCTGGCGTGCCGTCTTCGGCGTTCATGTAGCGCTCGTAGTCGGTTAGCGACATCTTTGAGTCTACCACCACGTGGCGGTTGTTCGGAAAATGGAGAATGAAGTCGGGTATGAGACCCTTCCCGTCGTCGCCTTTTGCCGTTTTTCCGCCTTTGTCTCTCAATGTTTCCTGTGTGTCAAACTGCTCACCCTCTTTCAGTTCCAGGTCTTCGAGCAACTGTTTCAGTTTCAGCTCGCCGAAGTTTCCCTGCACTTTCACTTCGCCCGTCAGGGCACGTGTGAGCCTGTCGGCAGTCTCGCCCAGAGCGGCACTCTTTTGCATATTTATTTTTATCGTTTCGTCAAGTCGTGTCAAAGCTTCGTTTTGCTGTGCCTTTGATTTGTCGAATGCCTCTTGCATGTTCTTCAGACTTTGTTGTAGGGGGTCGATGATTTTTGATACCTGTTCCTTGTTTCTTTCTCCAAGTTCATCCTGACGTCTTTTCAGCACTTCCTCCGAAGTGGTTTGCATCTGTTCCTTGATAAGTTTCAGTTGGCTGTCCACCTGTTCCTTATTCATTTGTTTCAGTGCTTCGATTTGTTTCTCTGCCCCGTCTTTTGTTTGTGCAAGCTGTTTGTTGTGCGAATCTTTCAGTTCTGCAATTTGTGTTTCATAGGCATGTTTTAATTCTGCAATCTGCTTCTGCTGAGAGGCTTCAAGGTCGGCAACCTGCTTTTCAAAAGTTTTTTTCAGTTCATCTTCTCTTTTGCAGTTCCTTTCCCTTTCGTCGTTTATGGCAAGTTTTGAATTTTGTTTTGCCTCATTCATTTGTTTCTCGAATTCCGTCTTTTGCGAAACGAGCATAGAACTGTAATTTTCGGCATGCACTTTCTGTACGTCTCTCTCTGAGGTTAGCGTCATTATTTGTTCTGCCTTGTTTGATATTGTCTTCTCAAGGGCTTTGTTTCTTTCGTTGAGAGCTTCCAGTTGTAAACGCAGGTCGTTTATCAATTCTTTATTTCCTTGTGGGTTTTCCTTTCCTCTGTTTCCTAAAAAGAAACCAACAAAAAGCATTATGATTGCTGCAACTGTGATGATTATTATAGATGATGCCATTGCCTGTGTATTAATATAAAATGTTATTGACGCTACAAAATTAGTGCATTTTGTTGATAAATTCAACAGCGAACGCAGTTAAAATATTGTTTTATTACCAAAATTTTTAGGTTCATCCGGAATATTGAGTGATAGTATATATTATCGGAAGAAATCTCCTTGCAAACTTTTTAGACAAAAACCGATAAAACACCCTCACCAAGTAAAACCCTCGTTTCTCGGGTCTATCGATGTTTTATCATATTTCCTTATGAGAACAAGTTCTCAACGGAAATC
>CAKQDG010000021.1 GCA_934219025.1 uncultured Prevotella sp.
ATGTGCGACTCCAATCCTGTGGTGGCAGGCAAATATTCTCCTAACGACTATTTCACCGATGGATTCATCAATACCGGCATCCTCGACATGATTGCAAGTAAGAATTACAGTACCGACGAGGTGCAGAAGAAACTTGTTGAATACTCTGCCACACACTCCGACTTCAACATGATGCGCCTTACCAGCAAGGGCACCTACATGCCATACACTGCCGAGAACATGAAAAAGTACAGCTGGAAAGACGCTACAGCTAATGGTGCGGTGTATTGCACTGTCGACCAGGTGATGCGCCCTGAGGTGATAAAATATATAAAAAACGAGACTGTGGACGACGAGTACCGGCCAAAGCTCGAGGCAATCGTGAAGGCACTGGAGATGAATAATCTCTGCAAGCTGTGGCAACCGCGTCACCCGATGTTCGTGTTCCACTCTATGCGTGATGAGGTGGTGCCGTTCGATAACTACAATAGTGCCACTGCAACCTATACTGGTAACTACTTCAAAGGATTGAAATACAATGCCGGATGTGTTTATCTGCATGTTGGCACAGGGTCTTCGTTCTATATGTACTATGAGGGCGTATACACATTGGCTCTGCTTAAAGGTGAATGGCAGAAGTATAACCATGACCAGGAAGTTGGAGGATATATTTGGTGATATTTGAGGAATAAAAAAACTGTCTTATGGCGCTTTGATTGCAGTCAAAACGACATAAGACAGTTCTTTTATCTTTCTGCTTATGCGGAAACCGATTATAAATCAACGCTTTCAATCCTCAGCTTTATCATTCCGGCAGGAACACGAACGTCAACAACATCACCGGCTTTCTTGCCGAGAAGAGCCTCGGCGATAGGCGACTTGATACTTATTTTTCCCTCACGCAAGTTTGCTTCGTGCGGACTGACGATAGTATAGTCCATACTCTTGCCTGCAGCAACATTGGTAATCCGAACTTTGCTGAGCAATCCGACACTGTCGCTCTTTAACTTAGACTTGTCTATAACTCGAGCATTTTCAAGGATGCGCTGAAGAAAACGTGCCCTGCCCATAAGACGACCCTGCTCGCGCTTTGCGGCGTGATATTCGAAATTCTCACTCAGGTCACCCTTGTCGCGAGCCTCAGAGATAGCATCCTTTACCTGTGGCAGTTCCACAGTCTCTAAATGATGAAGTTCTTCGGCAATCTTGTCGAAGCCTTCCTGTGACATATATTCCATAATATTTTCTTTTTATTTTTTTTCTGCTGTTTTTATTGGTCCTCTTTGTCTTGTTGATTCTATTAGACTTATCGGACAGATATGTCTCATAGTAAATTTTAATCAGTTTGCAAAGTTAAGCAAAGTTTTAATTATGAACAAAAACGTGGGCTTCTTCTTACTGCAATTTAGGTATTTATAGATAAAATGATAAAAAATGGCATTTAAATATTGGCATGTTATAAAATAATTTGTATTTTTGCAGAAATTATAAAATCATAAGGTATGAAGAGACTGTACTACATTATATTCGCATTTGGACTTATGACAGCTCCATTGGCTGTTCATGCGGTGCCGGCTGTAGAAATAATCGAGAACGATTATGACGGACAGAAAGGCGGAATTTCGTTGAGGGTAACAACCGACGGTAATGGGCAGACTCGTTTGCATGTTACTAATGCCACAAACCAAACAATACTTATTTATGACATTTCAGGAGCACCGATAAAAAAGATAAAGGTAGATGGTTCTGACAGGGTTTATGAATTGAACCTTAGAAAAGGATGTTATATTGTGAAAGTGGGAAATGTGGTTAGAAAGGTTTCCGTAAGCTAATAAAAATATAAAAAATGCGGTTAGAACAAGGTTGGGTTCTACCGCATTTTTTTGTCTGTTTATTTCTTCTTGAATAGTTTCAACCATTCGGCTTCAAAATTTGGCGTGAAGAAGCCCTTGCCTATCCGTTGCTCAATTTCCTTGTATGAGAAAAACCGTCCACCGTCGAGCTCTTTTTCCGAAGGATGAATTGTTTTGTCATATATAGTACTAAAGGCATGTATCAGTTCACGTTCAATATCGCTCTCAAAGACATATTTACATATCCGGTTTATGGTAAAGTCTGAAATTCCAAGCTCCTCCTTGGTTTCGCGAAACAGTGCTTTTTCCACACTCTCACCGAAATCAACATGTCCGCCTACTGCAGTATCCCATTTTCCAGGTTGCACGTCTTTCCATTCGGGGCGCTTTTGCAAGAATATTTCTCCTTTAGTGTTGAACACGTGAAGGTGTACCACAGGGTGAAGTGGCTTCATACCGCTATGGGCATATAAGCGTGTGGTTTTGCCCACAGTCTTGCCCGTTTCATCAACAATAGAAATATGTTCCATCGCTCCATTCATTTTTATACATTCAACCCTGCAATCTTTGAAATACAATTTTGGATTTTCTTTGAAAATTCCGAACAGGGCACTTCCGCTTCCGCTCATGGCAGCATACAACGCACCTTCAGAATAAAGAGTTTCCTTTATTTGTTCCAATTCAGGGTGGAGTGGAAAAATAGTGCTCTCGAAGTCATTGCTCAGATTTTCCTTCCATTCGCTTATTTGTGAGCTGGCTACAATTTCTTTGCAACATTGCTTTGGGTTCTTTGTCTTAATGCCGGCAAAAGCTTCTTTTGTGCTGACGCTTATCTGTGGTTTTATTATGGCGAGATAATACTTGTCGAGATTGATATTTATAGGTGATAACACTTCTCCTATACCTGTGGCAAATGCAGGTTGGCTTTTTATGAAGAAAGGGCAATCGGCACCTAATTGCGCTGCAATCTTAACTAGTGTGTCGTCGTCAATGCCGATGTTGAACATATCGTTTAATGCAGTCAGCGTATAAGCACAGTCTGCTGACCCTCCGCCCATCCCTGCTTGAGTCGGGATATTTTTGTTTAAAGTGATTTCCACTCCTGGCAATGTGTATAGCTCCTGCAACTTGTGATAAGCCTTTACAACGAGGTTATTCTCAGGATTGCCGATAATGTCGTTGCCTTCGATTTTCAAACGGCATGTGCCCTTTGGGGCATTGGTCTCTTTTATTACTATGGTGTCGAATATTGGTACGGGGTAGAAAACCGTTTCTATGTTGTGATAGCCATCAGAACGTTTTTCCGTGACATTCAGTCCCAAGTTTATCTTGGCGCAAGGGGTAACAGTATACATCATTTTTTATTTTTTTGTAAAGGAAATATCTTTTGTCTTTGTCTTCTGGGTATTAGGCAACAGTCCGGCAATAATTCCGAGCAGAGGCAGGAATGCACTGACCTGGAATATGAATTCAATGCTTGTTTTGTCGGCAAGCCAACCGAAGAATGCCGAACCGAGACCACCCAAACCGAACATAAGCCCGAAGAATATCCCGGCAATTAGTCCTACTTTGTCTGGCATCAGGTCTGTGGCATAGACCACTATCGACGAGAATGCCGAGGCTATTATCAGTCCGGAGAGAAAACAGCAAATTATGGTCCACGTTAGATTGACAAACGGCATTGCAATGGCAAAAGGTGCTGCACCGACGATGGAGAACCATATCACATATTTTCTTCCGAATCGGTCGCCTAACAATCCTCCAGCCACGGTGCCTATGGCAAAGGCTGCAAGAAAGACGAAGAGGAACAACTGAGAGGCGGCTACTGACACGCCAAACTTGTCTATCAAGAAGAACGTGAAATAACTCGTAATACATGCTGTGTAGAAATATTTAGAGAATATGAGCAGTATCAATATTGCTAAAGCTCCATATTTCGCATGGCGTGAGATATTTGTGTTCAGTTCTGATGTGGCTTCTTGTGGGTGACTTGCCACGAAGCCCAGTCTTGCCTTATACCATGCTCCCAGTCGAACCATTATCAGAGCAGCGAGTAGGGCAGCCAAGGCAAACCAGGATATCGAGTGCTGTCCGTATGGCAGGATTATAGCAGCAGCAAGCAGTGGGCCAACAGCCGAGCCGCCATTGCCGCCAACTTGAAAAATAGATTGTGCCAAACTCTTTTTCCCTCCCGAGGCAAGTTGGGCCACACGGGATGCCGTGGGATGGAACACCGAAGAGCCGAATCCTACTACGCTTACGGCGATTATTATAGACAGATAATGCTCAGAGAAGGCAAGCACGAGCAGGCCTATGAGTGTGAAGCACATGCCAATGGATAGGGCATATGGTTGCGGACGCTTGTCGGCAGCTAATCCAGTAAATGGTTGCAAGATAGACGAGGTCATCTGGAACACCAGGGTTATTATGCCAATCTGTGCAAAAGAAAAATCGAACTTATCCTTTAATATCGGGTATATGGAAGGGATTATCGACTGTATCATATCGTTCAGAAAATGCGAAATGCTACATATTATGAGCATCGAATATACTGTGCCTTGGGTCATATGTGGCGTTCCGCTTATTTTTCTTTCTATTGATTTCAGATTCATTGTATTTATAATCTTTTCTGTATTGTATAGTTCTTTTATCTTCTTTTTATGAATACCCATCCTAAACGATGTGTCTTACCTTTTCTTGACAAGGAACGGATAATGTACATGCCATCTGGTATATTACTGACATTTAGGGGGTTTGCGTATTTACAAGAAGCAATGGCGCAACCTGTTGCACTCTCGAAAATGATATATTCCAAATCGAGCGTTGATGGCATAGCCGGAAGATATAGCGAGTTGCCTTGGTTGCGTAAAAGACCTTGTCTGATGTTGTTCATTTCTTCGCCTTCACCTTTGACGCTCTGTATCGGACTACTCTCTTTTCCGTATCTGTCGATAGCCGTAACTGCAAAATATTTTGTACGTTCTGTCTTCGGAACGTTGAGGCTCATATCGCTTGTCCTTGCAGCAATTATGTTGCGCGGATCATCGATGTCTACAGGTGCTACATCGCTGGCGTATACGTTGTAATTGAGTGTAGAGTGTGGAGTGTGGAATGGAGAGTAGGGGGCATTCCATGAAACATTAATTATATCACTTTCGTATTTAACAGACAGATTTGTTGGCATTGTTGGTGCTTTATGTTTATACCAAGTCATCTCCGGCACGAGGGCAGGATAGAGATTCTGCTCCTGCAAGGTGAAGTCATACAGACCCTTTACATTGTCCATCAGAAATCGGTTGCGGAACATTGCCGTTCCTATCCCCATCTGTCGGCATACATTCATTTCGCGCTGAATATCTTCGAGGTTCCAGTTTGCCTCTTTGGGTGAAAGGAAATAAATGCCCAGTCCGGCACTTACCGTTCTGCCATGGCTACGCTCCTTCCAGTCTGCTGCAAACGGAAAGAAATTGTTTTCTCTGAAATACATCATAGGATAGATTTGGTCCATCCATCCCTCGCTCATCCATCGTTCCACATCCTGGCAACCCTTATCCTCGGCATTCCACCCTCTGCTCCAGTAGCGGTTTAAATCGTTACGTTTTCCAATCGGCGAACAACTCATTTTTATCCAAGGCTTCTCTGATTTAACAGCATCGTGCACGGACTTTACTATTTGCGAGATGTTATCTCTTGCCTGAGCTTTGGATATGTTGAGTTTCAGCGTTTCTGGGTAGCGAATGTAGTCGAGGTGTATGCCGTCGATGTCGTAGTTCCGGGCAATCTCCTTGCAGATGTCTGCAATATAGTAAGCAGTGCCCCTCTTTTCGGGTCGCATAAACATTTCGTCGCCAACTTTCATCAGCAGTTCGGGGTGTTTGCTCTTCAGGTTCTTTGATCCTGTGCCGTTAGGTCTGCCAACGGGGATGCTTACAACCCAGGCATGACATTCCATACCTCTTTTATGACATTCTTCTATAGCAAATTGCAGCGGATCATATCCTGGCGATATTCCAGGGTTGCCGGATACGCATCCGTCCCATGGTTCATATTGCGACGGATATATTACGGTGCCTCTTATGCGTGTCTGCAAGAGTACGGTGTTGAAGTTAGCCTTCTGCAAGCGGTCGAGCAAATCTCTCAGTTCCTGTTTCTGCTTCTCTATCGTTCGTGGTGTATGAGCGTAAGTCTTGGGCCAGTCGAGTCCGCCGATAGTAGTTAGCCACACGGCTCTCACTTCTCTTTTTGGAGGAATGGGACTATAGCTGTCTGCATTAAAAATCTGCGCCATTGTTGTGGCGCAGACAAGAGTAAGTATAATAGTGAATAATTTTCTCATTATGATGTGTCAATTTTTTTTTGATATCCTCTTTGGTCTGTCCTGTTGCTTCAATAATGGTGCTTATGTCAACTCCTAAGTTCAAAAGATTCTTTGCAGTTGTTATTATGCTCACCGAAAACCTTCTTAAAGGTCAAATCAGCCTTTGGATCAAGATATCTCATGATAATATTGTTATTATAATTGTACAAAGATAATGCAAAAGTTGATAAATATAAAACTTTGGAGTATATTTTTTTATGTAAAGTGTAGTGCCTATTTGTTTCTGTCCTTGTTTCATACGTTTACCAAAGCTTCATTTGACAAGGATAAATATAGAAGTTATAGGAAGACAACAACTCATAGAGAATTTTTATTAGTATTCATTTTCATCCGCATGTCGATTAGCAATACCGCTGTTTCCTTTTCCTCCTTAGGTGCTCCTTTCGGCTTCCATGCTACTATGAAACGCACGGAGGAGGAAGAAGTTTTATATCCCTTTGCTTCCCATTTATGAAGTTTTTCCTGCATCTTTATAGAGAGCATGGCAATGTCATGACCAGTGGCAGGATTGCAGAAACGGCAGTCGTGGTAGGATAGGGCGGAGCCGCTTCTGAGCGAGAGAATCTCTTGCTTGTAATTGCTGAAGAAGCCGAGGTTAACATCCTTGTGCGACAATTGCAGTACAATTTCTTCAGGCATTCGGTATAAGCTCTTGTCGAGAAAATGTCGGTCGGCACGGATGTTGTTGAACAAATAGCCGTTAGTATGTATAATGAGATTCTTCTTGGCGCGAGTCATGCCGACATAATAACGTCGCAGCAAATCGTCTGTGGGATGTTCCGTGTCTTTTATGAGCATGACGACATTGTCGAATTCCTTTCCCTTAGCCTTATGGATAGTGCTAACCACAACATCAGCGTCTGTCACATCGCAAAAATCCTCCGTGTTGGATTCAAAGAGAAACTCCCTAAAGTCGCTGAAATATTTAGTGCGGTTTGTTTGTTCGAATATCCCGATGCAGCGCTTCATATATGTGAGACTTTCGCTTTTAGAATACTTAAAAAAAGTATTGTCCTTGCACTCTTCCCATAAGTCATCTGTGATAACCGTGGATTGGCTGGCCTTCATGCCATTCTCGATACATTTCATGAAATACCTTGCCTCGGCCATGTTCCAGAAACGCAAACCATCCATAGACTGAATGAGTTTTGCCTTCACTCCATTTTTGTGTAATAGTGCGAGCATTATTACCGCTTCTTCGTTTGTCTGTGTCAGAACGCAGCAATTGCCGTCGTGTTTCATGTTAACGACCTCGTTGGTAACGGGCTGATACATGAAAACGGGTTCCTGATTGTTGCCAAAGGAGAGATGCTCCACCTCTTTAACAAATCCACTGTCTTTGCTCATAGAAACAATCGGGGCTGTCTTTATCCTTTGGCTAATACCTTTAGCAAAATCGTTTGCGGCATCTACGATATGCCCGGCGCTGCGGAAATTCTCAGTCATCTCGACAAACCGGCTTCCATGCATCTTGCTAAGCTGATACATATAATTAGAGTTGGATCCGCGAAATTCAAAGATATTTTGGTCGTCGTCTCCAACGGCAATGACACGCATCTCTGCGTTAGCATCCATGAGGGCGCATACAAGGTCGTAATCTTCCCGATTCATATCCTGAGCTTCGTCGATAACGAGCACCGTCTTTCCTATTCTGTTCTGCTCCACTTCGCCCTGATGTATCATCGTGGCGGCTTTCTTTACTACTTCGTCGGCTTCCTCGAGATTACCAATCCTACCGAGCAAATCGAAGCAATAAGAGTGGAATGTCTTTATTTCCACAAAATGGGCTGCATTGCCAATAAGCTGCATCAGCCTCTGTTTAAATTCCGTTGCTGCGGCACGAGAAAAGGTAAGCATCAGCAGCTGTTCATGCTTTACGTCTTCAAGCAGCAATAGCGACGCTAACTTATGAACAAGCACTCGCGTCTTGCCACTGCCCGGTCCGGCAGCCACAACGATGCAGTGGGAATCCTTGTCTTCTATAATTTCTTTCTGTCGCTGCGACAAATCGCCAAACAGCTTCTTGTATTTGGCGCGTGTTATATTCTGCTCAATTTCTGAGGCGCGTTCGCCTTTGAAGTATTTGTTGACAAACAACTGGTAGTTCATCTGAAAATAATCTTTCACATACTGTAAGGCTGCGTCATAATCCTTTACCATCAGGTTGGCATATTCTCCAACGATATGTATTTGTTGTATTTTCTGTTTGTAGAATTCGTTGAGCATCTGATAGTCAGACTGCTTGTATTGAAAGCGGTTCTCTTTCAACCGACGGATGTTCATAGCGTTGTACAACACAAGAAAACCACCGTCGAGTTTCAGCGCTCCGATTTTTGAAAGATACAGAAGGGCCTCCTCTACGTCCTCAAGCTGCAAATTCTTGAAGTCGGAAAACAAAGAAAAATTGTTTGCCTTTATGTTGTTAAGCAGTTCTACCACGGAGAACTGCACGGCTCCATTCTTAATCTCGAGTCTTTTTATTCCGTCGCTATCCACGACACATTTTCCTTTTTCAGCCTTTTCAGCCAGTCGGTATAGCCATTCTATTATGAAGCGGCAAATCTCTATTCTTCTTTCAAAACGGTTGATAATACTTTCTATGTCGCCTTGTCTTGTAAGGATGATGCTTCGTTGCTCGTCGTTCTTTTTCTTGGCATAGCCTTTTACGACAAGAAAATACAGAAGCGTTTTGATATTTTTTTCCGTAGATGTCCCGATGCCGTTGCAAACAGCGTTTTCGTTGAGTTGCTTATACGATATATGTAATGCGTTATCCGGAATCTGTTCCAGTATAAAGCGTTCTAACTTGGCGAACCTTTCCAGTTTTGTCTGCGATTTCCGTTCCGTTTCCCCGTTATCTTGCAGATAAGCCGAGATATCGAGCGTGTCGGCAAGAATACCGTCTTGCCTCATCCGTTCAACGGCAGAAATAATTTCTTTCTTTGTCAGTCCGAGGATGTCGGCAAGATAATCAATTCTCGACTCAGCCGCTTCTGAGTCTTGCGCTTTGGCGATATTCCTTTGTGAGATAAGAGATTTGATAATCCTTACGGCATTGTAAGTTTCGTTCTCTGTGAAAAGTTTTGAATCCATTATGCGCCTTCTCGCTTCGTCCATATTCTTGACCGTAATCCCTGTGGCATATACATGAGGCACGTTGTTTCCACGTTCTATGTATCCGCTTTGTTCAAGGGCCGACAAGGCTGTACGGACACGAGTCTCAATGTCTCTGACAGCGTCGTCCCATCCTGCCTGACGTGCAATTTCGAGGGCCGAACAGTTTATGACATGGCGGCTTTTAGTGAAGCTCTTCACGGCTTTCCATACCTGTTGTATCTCGCTTATGCTCAACTTCGTCTGGTTTAGAAGAATAAAGTGTTTGTCAAGGTCGTTATCGCTGTATAGCACGAAACATTTAGCAGAAAGTTTGGGGTTGCGTCCGGCGCGTCCTGCTTCTTGCACATAATTCTCAAGCGAGTCGGATATGTCGTAGTGAACCACCAGTCCCACGTCGCTTTTGTCCACTCCCATACCGAAAGCTGAAGTGGCAACGATAATCCTCACCTTGTCGCTCATAAAGGCGTCTTGGTTATGTATCTTCTCGTCGGCATCCATCTGTCCGTTATATGGCAAGGCTTCCATTCCGTCGCGTGTTAGTTTTTGTGCAAGTTCGCGAGTGCGTTTGGTTCTCGATACATAAACTATTGTGGGACAGCTGGTTTCCTGAACCAGACTTCTCAACTTTGCGTATTTGTCGCCTTCCGTATCAACATGAATGACAGAATAGTGTAGATTAGTTCTTGTGGCAGCAGACGCAAAAAGTTCGAGGTCGGCATCAAGCCATTCTTTAAAGTAGTCGCAAATGTCTTGCACAACCTTTTGCTTTGCAGTTGCCGTGAAACACGACACTGGAATTTTTATGCAATATCCTTTCTTTTCTTGATATTCTTTAATGAACTTTCCTATATATAGATAGTCCACTCTGAAGTCCTGTCCCCAAGCGGAGAAACAATGTGCTTCATCAATGACAAACCTTACGATATGACGTTTCATCAGAATTCTCTCGATAGTTTTGGAACGCAGCATTTCGGGGGCGATGTATAAGAGGGACGCATCACCGTTCATTACTCTTTCTATTGCAAGGGAACGTGAAATGGGGTCGAGCAATCCGTTTATAGTTACGGCATCAGTAATTCCCCTGTCTGCCAGATTGTCCACTTGATCTTTCATCAGCGACTGTAGAGGCGAGATGACAACCGTCAGTCCGTGAACGTTTCTTCCGCTCATGAGTGCCGGCAACTGGAATGTAAGCGATTTCCCTCCACCGGTCGGAAAAATGGCGAGAAGCGGCTTGCCGTCGATGGCTGCTTTTACGGCATTCTCCTGTAGCGGTTCTCCGTTGTAAGTTCGGAATTTGTCATATCCGAAAAATTCTTTAAGGTTAAGGCTTGCGTCGAGTGCTTTATTGCAATATACGCATCCGTCTTTGCATCGAGTGTTGCAGAGTTTTCTTATGGAGAATTCGACTTCAGGATAATTATGCAACACCCATCCAGGAATAATCGACTTGTAATCTGTTGTATCTATGAGTGCGAGAGCGTAGGCCAAGGCTATGGGTTTAGAAGAAACCAGTTCTGCTATGTCTGCGTTTTCGCAAATCTGTCCGTAGAAATCTTCTTTAATAAGAGTTGCGAGTTCAAAGATGTCGGTGATAATCTTGTCAGCGCCAGCCATGCAGATAAAACCTTTGAATTCATCTTTGTCGTGTAGTAATGAGGCATAAATTGCCTTGCGCTTTTCAGTTAGCATGTTCCATCTGGCAATTTCGTCCATCAATAGCTCCTGTGCTTTTTCACAGTCGTTTACGGGGTTGTTCATCTGTTCCGCAACGAGTTTGTCGTCTTTCAATAGTCTGTGGTAGGGGCGTTCTGGGAAGAGCAAGGGTGAAACATAAAGCGTGTCAACAAGCAGCCAAGGCAGAGTCTCGCTGCCAAACAGATATTTTGCGTCATGGTGCACGATGTTATGTCCGCATACAAAATCAGCGTTGCCGTCTTTGATAAAATTTATGAGTTCATGTTTTGACGCTTTGTGAAAAGTTGCACCATCATAGCGCAATGCGCCGATGTCGTTAATCTTATGGTTGCTTATTCCTATCTCGGTATCAATGAATATGTATTTTGAAGCGTCCAGTTTCTTTATTGCAGTCGTCTCTTTACCGGCATTGCTGTCAGCATTGCCAGAAAATTCTTTATTTCCGAATAGGCGACTGAATATTGACATGACCATAATTGTTGATATCTTTTTGCAAATGTACAAATATTATGTTACATTTGCATAAAGTAAACATTTATATTTTAATTTAGACGTCTATAAACAGTGGCTATGCTGATTAGAAATGTTATGTTAGGAGTATTTTATTATGGAAAATGATATATCAGTCTCTCCTGTGGCTTATTTCCACTCGCCTTTCAAGTCAAAGTTTGGCGTGCCCAAACAGAGCGGACTCGTGGAGGAGCTTGAAGGATATATAGAGTTCGTGCCCGAATATCGCGATAAAGACATGCTTCGCGGCATAGAAGGGTTTGATTATTTGTGGCTTATCTGGCAGTTTTCAGCCAATCACCACAAATCAGCGAGTCCTCTTGTACGTCCACCGTTGTTAGGAGGTAACAAGAAAGTTGGAGTTTTTGCCAGTAGGTCACCGTTCCGGCCTAATGCCTTAGGACTGTCGTCTGTCAGCCTTGATCGTGTGGATTATGATGCTAAGAACGGTCCGCTCATCTATGTGCGTGGTGCTGACCTTATGGACGGTACACCTATATGTGATATAAAACCATATGTCAGTCTTTCGGATGCTCATCCTGATGTACGTTGTGGGTTTGTGGACAGCAATGAGATACACCGCCTAGAAGTGGAAATTCCTGAAGGGATAGAAAAAATGTTTCCAGAACGTGAGGGCATAGCTCTAAGAAAAGCGCTTGCGCTTGATCCGCGTCCTCATTACCAAGATGATGCGGAGAAGGTATACGGACTGCCGTTTATGGATTACGATGTGAAGTTTCAGGTCTATTGCTCTCGTCTTGTAGTGGTAGGTATTACTGTAAGACTGAATTAGGGCCATCATGTGTTGGCGCTTGCCGTTATCTCCGTCTTGATGAATGTCTGGGCGGTAGTGAGCTATCGAAAGAATTCATGACTAAATGTAAATTCACGTTCACATAAAGTCTCTTGTTTCATAAATAATGTGTAATTTTGCACCTGTCTTGTCGTTGAAATGTCAAGATTTAACAGATGGATAATTATGTTGGAACAACATGGACTATAATATGATAGGTACGGTGTGGGCATTGTTGCCGCCGGTGGTTGCCATAATGTTGGCGCTGAAAACAAAAGAAGTATATTCGTCGCTCTTTATCGGCATTGTGCTTGGTGCCTTGCAATATTGCGTGTCGGTAGGTAGTGGTATTGACGGATTTATCACACATTTGCTTAATGATACAAAGGGGGTGGAAACAGGCGGAAAAGGCTACGGACTGATATACTGCCTGTCCGACCCATGGAATGTGGGCATACTTGTCTTTCTCGTGGTGCTCGGCTCGATGGTGTCGTTGATGAACAAGGCGGGAGGTTCGGCTGCTTTCGGCAGATGGGCGGTGAAACATGTAAAGACAAAAAAAGGAGCGCAGATTGCTACCATTCTGCTTGGTATGATGATATTTATCGACGATTATTTCAACTGCCTTACCGTTGGTTCTGTGATGCGCCCTATAACGGTGCGCCACGGCATAACAAAGGAGAAGTTGGCTTATCTAATCGACTCTACGGCAGCACCAGTATGTATCATCTCGCCGATATCAAGTTGGGCGGCTGCCGTGTCGGGATTCGTTACCGGCGGCGAGAACGGGCTTGCGCTATTCTGTAAGGCTATACCATTCAATTTCTATGCCCTGTTCACGATAATCTTTCTGTTCTGTATCGTGATGACTGATTTCGACTTTAAAGCTATGAACAAATACGAGGCAAGATTCAGAGACTGGTATGAACGTACCAACGGCGGTATGCTCGATGATGTGAGCGGAACCAAGTTGCATGTTGTGGAACACGGAGTGAACGCAAGCAGAAATGAATCGACGAAAAACCGGGGGGCCGTAATAGACCTCGTAGTGCCAATAATATTGTTGATAGTTTTTTGTATGCTTGGAATGATTTACTCTGGAGGTTTTTTTGCAGCGACAGACAAAAACTACATGAATTTTATAGATGCCTTTGCTGATAGCAATGCTTCGGTAGGACTCGTCATAGGTTCCCTCTCGTCGCTGATATTTACTGTTGGCATATTCGTAGCAAGAAATACCTTGCCTTTTGATGAGGCTATGAGTTCGCTGATAAAAGGTTTCGAGGCAATGGTTCCGGCGATTCTCATTCTTGCTTTGGCATGGACGCTCAAAAGCATGACCGATTCTCTTGGAGCCTCGCAGTATGTGGGGCAGGTAGTGGGCAGCACTGCGGCAGAGATGCAGATGCTGCTACCGGCAATAGTATTCGTAGTGGCAGCCTTTCTTGCCTTCGCTACTGGCACTTCGTGGGGTACATTTGGTATTCTTATACCTATATGTATAGCCGTATTTCCCGATGCCGACGCCTTACGCATAATATCCATATCTGCATGTATGGCGGGAGCCGTATGCGGCGACCATATGTCGCCGATTTCCGACACTACCATCATGGCAAGTGCCGGTGCTGGATGTAAACACGTGCATCATGTGTCTTCCCAGTTGCCGTATGCTCTCACTGTGGCAGGGGTGTCGTTCCTCACTTTCATAGTTGCCGGTTTTACGCATATGCTTGGTTTTTGGGAAAGTGCTGTGATTTCTTGGATATTTGGCATCGTTTGTCTTTTTGTTGTACTCTCTGTAATAAAAAAATGCAGTAGAGAGGTTAATGTTAGAGAATGAAATGTTCTGTTTATATAATATGGCATTTCACACCTCTTAGGCATTGCTTTTCATTTTCTAATGTTGGCTTTACTTATTTTATCCGTTGCTATAAAGCAGAAAAGCGGGGCTTCTCTTTTTTTTTGATAAAAGTGTTCAAAAGTTCTTATTTGTAAAAATAAATACAAATTGTTCTGTTCTTCTTGTGATTGTTCTGTTTTGTCCTTTTTGCTCTGATTTTAAATTTACAAAAATTACAGAGCGTGTTCAAAAATTCTTTTTATAACCTCGTCTTATTAACTATTTCCAGAAAATTGATGTGATGTCTTGAAACGAACCGTCGGCGATTTTTTTATACAGCCGCTGATTCGTTGTTTTCTTTTTCAGAGCACCAAGATGTTTGATGTACGGACCGAGTTTAATGTAGTCGAAGTTTTCCTTATGTATGCCTTTGGCTATGTTTTGTCTTCCGCTATACCATCCAACTTTGATGCCGGGATATACGGAGTGGATATACAAGGCAAGCCGTTCCACATCGGAAGGCGATGCATCACCGCCCATAAAGCATAGGCATGTGATGTCATCGCCGTATTTTTTCATAAAGGTGTTTATTGTGTTCTCGTTTAGTTCCTCGCCGATATCGTCCCATAGGTAGCTGCTATGGCAGCCAGGACAATGGCAGGGACAGTTGGATATGTTTATCGAAAGAGTAATTTCGTTGGGGATTTCCTGGAACACAATCCCACAGTTTACATGTCTTAGCATTTCTGTAAAGCCTCCTGTTCTGCAAGTTTCTCCTTGCCGGCATAGTAACGGCGATGCGCCTCCTCTTGTCGTGCAGCAGAGAAATTGCTTACCCTCTTTAAGTATCCGATGATACGCGTCATGTAGTCCACGTTTTTGCTGTGGCAGTGGGGGCATTCGTGGAGGTACCGCTTGTCTATGTGTCCACAGTCGTTGCAGATAGTGTTGGGAATGTTGAATGTAAAGTAGTTGCATCCCTCCTTTGCAGCAATGCGTAACAGCTGGCGGTATTGGTCTTTCGACAAGTGCTCGTCGAGGTTCATATGCAGGGCAGAGCCACCGGTGAGGTGTTCAATGTATGGTGCGCCGTGCATCTTGAATTTGTCTATGATGTTTAGAGAGTCGTCTTCTACAACGTAAAAATAACTGTTGTAGCAGTCTCGCGGCACGAAATATCCGTCTTCGCGATCCCATTTTGCATGTTTCACGCCTACGTTTTCTGCAGGAATCATCTCGCAGTTGAACATCACGTCTTTGGTTCTGTATTTTTTGTTGTATTCCTCCACGATACCCAGCACACCTTGTACGAAAGCCAGATAGTCAGGATTGTCGGTAATCGGCAGCCCGAGGAATTCTGCTGCTTCCACAAGACCGTTTACGCCGATTGTGAGATATTGTCGTCCCATGTTGATGTATCCGGCATCGAAAAGTGGCAACATTCCTTGTTTCTGCAGTTCCTTTAGGTTCTCGTTGTATGCAAGTTGCACTTTATGTACGAGGTCTACCACTTTTGTAAGGTATTCTTTATAGTCGAGTTTGTTGTTTACAGCATATTGTATACATCTGTTTAGATTGATAGTGAGCACACTCTTTGATCCTGTGGATACTCCGCCGGCACCGAGTGTGTAGCTAAAACCGTTGTCTTGTATCTCATTCCTCAGTCGGCAGCATGAACTGAGAGAATCGGCGTTGTCGCTCATATAAGTAAAGAAAGAGTGGCCTTCAGAATACATCTCTGCCGTGAAGTCGCCCCATTCCTTGTCGAGCACGTCTTTTCCGTCAGAGAGAAGGGCCATCGTTTCAACAGGGAATGTGAGAACCGTCTTTGTGCGTTCCTTGTTAAACCACTTCATAAACCGTTTTTGCAGCCAGCTAAGGCCGTTCCAGTCAGGTTTGCTTCCGTCGGGGAAGTAGAATTCGCCAAACAGACTTTCGAAGTATGGCTTGTCGTAGTAAGCGATATTCCAAAATACTGCCTGATAATTTCTTGCTCCCGTTGGCTGGTTTATAGAATAGACAATCTGCTCGAAGCAGTCGGTGATTATCTTGTCGATTGTACGCTGTTTTGCCGACAAATCCACCACTTTGTCTGCATGCTCCCAGTAGTCCTTGCCGTATTCAAGTCCCACGAAGTAGTTTAGATACATAAGAAACTCCGGAGTGGCGCAAGCACCGCTCAACATACTTGACACCATGAAAACCATATTCACAAAACCTCCACAGAATGACTTTAGATTGGTTGGTGCTGTGGAATTTCCGCCTATTGCCGTAGTGCCACCGATGAGCCATGGGTACATAGTTATTGATGCACAATAATTGGCAAGGCTGGTTTCGTCGTTTTTGTATATAAAGTGATGAGTCAGCAAGTCAATGTATTTGTCAGACAGTTCTTTGCCGTACATTTTTTTTATTCTGTCGGTCAGAAGTCGTCTGTTCAGTCGAATGAAACTTGACTTTGGCAATTCTCCGATAAGGGTTGCTATATTTTTGTGCTCCACGTTTGCATTTGCATCATATTTAGATCCTGTGGCGGCGTTGGATGCCTGACAGTAATCTGCAAGGAACTTTAGCTTCTCCATTGTTTCGCGGTCTTCTGTGTGCTTCTGTCTGTAGAGCATGAAACTCTTGGCTACACTGTAGTAACCTTCTTTCATGAGCGATTCTTCAACCTGGTTTTGTATGTCTTCAACGGTAATCCCTTCATGAATGTCAAGGTTTGCTATAATCTTAGAAATGCATCCCAAATCTGTGGGTTCATCAACAGAGTTGAAAGCTTTGATTATGGCGCTCATTATCTTGTCCAGACTGAAGCGGTCTTTAGAGCCGTCGCGCTTAGTAATGGCGAAGTTTTTTATTTCCATGATCTTATTTGTTGTATTTTAATTTTGTGGTTTGATATTCGAAATTTTTTATTTTAAAAAGCTTTAACATTTTAATTTTGCAGTATAACTAACTATCTCTTAGGTGGTTATATGGAATTTGATGTGCTCTCTCCATGGATTGTTAGATAAATAAAGTTTTCTGTTTTGGATAACTTTTGAATTTGCTTATACTGAAAAGTTTTCTGTTTTGCTTTTCTTTTCGCTTGCAAAGGTATGAAAAAAAAAAGAGTCTGCAAGAAGATTTGTGTAAAATATATCAAAAAATCAGCACTATTTTTGGCTTTAAAATAAAGCAAAGATGTTACTGTCTGTTTATCAGCATATTGGGGCATTTGCTTATAGTAAAGCATTGTGTTTAGGGCTTTTTTACCTTTATTTCAGTTGTATTTCTTTGTATCCAACAAGTCGATCTGTGCGTTCGCCTTGTCCGCGGAAGTATATTAGTGCGGAATATTTGTTTTCTGTTTGAAAGTAGTTTCCTTCAGTTGGCATGATTTCCGGTTCGCCATTAGATCCTAGCATAAGATACTGATAGGAATAATAGCCTTGTTTAAGCATAATGCATGCTTCGTAGCAGTTTTTTTCGGAATTGTAGGTCATTTTATATTGCGGGTCGAATCTGTCGTATGTCCAGTCTCCGTTGATGTATACCTCTCCACTTACAGGAGTCGGACAGTTTAGCGTGAAGTGTGTCAGTATGTATTCTGAAGTGTGGTCGTTGTCTATATTGTCGCTATTGCGTATGTAGAAAGCTCCGTCAGCGTCCTCGTCATAAAGATAGTTTGGTCGTGGATCGTTATCATAAAGCCATGCGTGGTAGTTTGTGTCGTCCCATGACAGGTGGTCTACTCCCATCGTGGCATGTGATGTGGCGAGTGTTTCAAATTTGTGGTATTCGTTGCCGGCATCGAATATAAGTTCACGGTTGTGTGTCCATTGTAATCCGTCTATGGTAGAGTATTGAGGCTTTGTATTTATTTTGGCATTGTCCCAGCGCCTGTTCTGTAATACCACGGATTTGATTTGCGTAGCAGGGTCGTTTACTCTAAGAGTGTTGTATCTTACGGTTATTCCAACCTGTTGATGAGATTTGTTTGTGTCAATATCTGTGTTTGTTGTTGCCTCCATCCCGATGCTTACGGTGGGCTCTGCAACCATAAAACATGCTGTTAGGATTTTCTCGCCGGTGTTGTCGTCTTTGACTGTCAGTTTGTAGTTGCCGCTGAGTTTCAGTTTGCACTGTTCGTTTGGAATTGTAAGGCTGTAGTGGGTGTAAAGCACATTTGTGCCGACAGACTCCTCCACGTCGTCTATGGTGTTGTCGAGAGCGAAGCCTTCGATATAATCGCTTTGGAAAAGACCGTCGGAGATTGTCCAGTCTGCTTCACAATGCTCTATGCTGTATGTGTATCGCTGGTAAGTGTGCGTAAGGTCATCGAAGGAAATTTTTATCACGTTGTCAGGGTTTTCGGTATGAAGCTGCATGACGGGTAGCGACAACCAGTTGCTTCCGCAAACCACTTGCAGGGATTTTATGTTGTCTTTGTATATTTTGTGGCGTTGGGCATAGAGCCCTATAGGTGTGGCTAATGATATGGTGATCCATGTGAGTACAGAAATTGTCCTGTTGACTGTTTCTGTGATTTTTCTGTTGTGGCTTGTCGTTATTTTTTCCATTACTTTTCCTCGGTTAAAATTCGTTCTATGACAAGTGGCAGATATTTGTATTCAAGTTTGTGTATTTTTGAGGCAATTTCTTTTGGCGTGTCGTCAAGGTCGAGTGGGGTGGAGTGTTGTTCGATAATCTCTCCCTTGTCGTATTCGTTGCTTACATAATGTATCGTTATTCCGCTTTTAGTTTCGCCGTTGGCTTTTACGGCTTCATGCACGTGTATGCCATACATGCCCTTTCCGCCGTATTTGGGTAGTAGAGATGGATGGATGTTAATTATCTTGTGCTGGTAAGCTTCTGTTAAGAAATCTGGTATGAGGAGCATAAAGCCTGCAAGTACGATTAAGTCGATGCTGTTGCCCTTGAGCAGAGGCAATAGTGCGGAGCTGTCGTTGATTTTTTCTTTGGAGAATATGAATGTCTTTGTGTTATACTCCTTTGCTCTTTCTATTACTTTTGCTTTTGGGTTGTTTGTTATGACCATAGCCACTCTGATATTGTCAGATTCGTTGAAATATCTGATAATATTAGCGCAGTTTGTACCATTCCCAGAGGCGAATATGGCGATGTTTTTCATAATGATATTTGTTTTACTCGTTGTCGTTGTCAAGGTTGTCGTCATATTCGTCGAAGCCGAACATTGCCGGTTCGATGAAGGCGTCAAGACTTCGTCTTTCTTTCTTTGTCGGTCGTCCGGTTCCTCTTGCCCTGTCTACAAAACCGCTGATGCGGCTCATCTCCAGAATTTCGTACTGTTTAGGATCTGTAACGTTTTCGTAAATTTCGGGTATAAACTTTGCCCCAACGCGTTGTTCTATGCATTTTAGAATCTTGAATGAGTATGTGATTGGTGGCTTCTTTACGCTAACCGTTTCCCCGTTCTTTACCATGTGAGATGGTTTAACATTTGTACCATTTATTGTTACTCTGCCGTTCTTGCATGCATCGGCGGCGATGGAGCGGGTCTTAAATATTCGGGCTGCCCATAGCCATTTGTCTATTCGTGCTGTATCTGCCATGAATCTTGTTATTTCCTATGGTTAAACTGGTTCATCGTTATGTCTATTCCTGCAAGAGCAAAGCTTTTTATGATTTCGCATGATGTGCTGATAGCAGGTTCAAGAGTCTTCAAGTCGTTGCTGTCATATTTTCCAAGCACCCATTCTATTTGCATCCCACGTGGAAAATCGTTGCCTATGCCAACCCTTAGCCGTGCGTATTTTTGAGTCCCTATTACGGATTGTATGTTCCCGAGGCCATTATGTCCGCCGTTACTGCCGCTTCCTTTCAGTCTTAGGTTGCCGAGTGGCAGTGATAAATCATCTACTATTACAAGAAGGTGTTCCACGGGAATGTTTTCTTTGTTCATCCAGTATCTTACAGCGTTTCCGCTGAGATTCATGAAAGTTGTGGGTTTTAGCAGAATGAGTTTTCTTCCTTTTACAGACGTTTCAGCAATAAATCCGTATCTTTTGTCTTGAAAATCCACTCCCGCTTCTTTGGCGAAAGTGTCTATAACCATAAATCCCGTGTTATGTCGTGTCATGTCGTATTCGTTGCCTGGGTTTCCGAGACCGACGATTAAGAATTTTTCCATTTCTTTACCTTAGTGTATTATATAAAAATGGGTGACTCTAAATACAGATATTCAGAATCACCCTTTCCGTTTTGAAGCCTTTGGGCTGCAATATGGTTGTTAAGCCTCAGCTTCAGCGTCGTTTGCTGCAGCAATAGACTTACGTGTAGCCTTGATTGAACATACAACAACATTCTTGCTTGTTGCCATCTCGAGTCCCTCGTAGTTAAGTTCGCCAACCTTGATGCTCTTGCCGATAGCAAGATTTGTAACGTCGATGTCGAGGTGTTCTGGAATATCCTGGTATTTTGCTGTAACGTTGATCTTGCGGATAGAGAGGTTCATACGTCCACCGTCACGTACACCCTGTGCCAAACCGTTGAGTTTAACAGGAATACCTATTGTTATAGGCTTCTGATCGTTAACCTCATAGAAGTCTACGTGCAACAAAGCGTCTGTTACAGGATGGAACTGCAACTCTTTCAAAATTGCAGTGTGCTCCTCACCGTCGATAATGAGTTTGATTACATAGATGTGTGGAGTGTAAACGATTTTGCGCAGTTCGCTCATCGGACATGCGATAGACAATGCTTCAGGTGCACCTTCTGCATTCTTTGCCTCTCCATAAAGATTACATGGAATCAAGTTCTGCTTGCGCATAGCTTTAGCAGCCTTCTTGCCAAGGTCTGTTCTTTTCTGACCTTTTACTTCAATTTCTTTCATAATTGTGTTACTCTAAATTAAGTTGTTTATAATTAATGCTTAATTCACCATCACACGGAAAATAAATTCACGTAGTGCTTGAAAAAGCGGTGCAAAGGTATTCCTTTTTTGTAAACCTCACAAGTTTTGCGATAAAAAAAATATAAAACATCGTGCTTTTCTTGCATATGAAATCTAATTTGACTATTTTTGCAGTGGTTTTTCGAAATACACAATTATTTTATATTTACGAAGATGATAAACAGAGAATTGATAAGGATAAAAATTGTCCAGTTAACCTATGCATACTATCAAAACGGTAATCATAACATGGATAACGCAGAAAAGGAGTTGCTTTTTAGTTTGTCTAAAGCTTATGATTTGTATAATTGCCTGTTGTCATTGATTGTTGCAGTATCAAAGGAGGCTCATCTACGTTATGATGTAGAAGTTGCTCGGGCCAAGCGTGAGGGTAAAGAATTGCCTTCTGGAAAATTTGTAAACAATAGATTTGCAATGCAACTTGAGGAAAACAAGCAGTTGCTTGAATATATGGATACCCAAAAGCTTACATGGGAAGACAATATTGAGTTTGTGAGAGACCTGTTGTCTCAATTCGAGCAAAGTCAGATGTATATGGAGTATTTGGAGGATAATACAGATTCGTATGACAACGATCGTGAAATCTGGAGAAAACTATACAAGACTTTTATTATGGAGAATGAAACTCTTGACTCTTTGCTTGAAGAGCGAAGTCTTTATTGGAATGACGACAAGGAAATTGTTGATACATTTGTTCTGAAGACTATTAAACGTTTTGATCCTGTTGCAGGTGCAAAGCAAGAGCTTCTTCCCGAGTATAAAGATATGGAGGATAAAGACTTTGCAGTAAAGCTGTTTCGTTCAACAATTCTTAATGCAGACCAGTATCAAAGGTATATGAGTGAGACGTCAAGGAACTGGGATTTCTCTCGACTTGCGTATATGGATGTGGTGATAATGCAGATTGCTATTGCCGAGATGGTCAATTTTCCGAACATTCCGATTAGTGTTACAATAAATGAATATGTGGAATTGGCAAAACTGTATAGCACCCCTAAGAGTGGCTCGTATATAAATGGTATGCTTGATTCTATTGCGCGTTATCTTGTTGATACAGGTAAGGTGATGAAGACGATGACTAAAAACTAAAAATAATCATTTATTATAAAAAGAAAATTATGATGACATCAATGTTTTTGGCAGCACAGTCTGCACAGGGGGGCGGAGGTATGTCCTTCCTAATTATGATGGTTGCAATTTTTGCTATTATGTGGTTCTTTATGATTCGCCCTCAGCAAAAAAAACAAAAAGAAATACGCAATTTCCAGAACTCACTTCATGAAGGTGCAAGTGTGGTGACAGGTGGCGGTGTGTATGGAACTGTAAAGAAAATTGACCTTGCTGCAAATAAAGTTGAAGTTGAAATTGCAAAAGGAGTTGTGATTACTGTTGATAAGAGTTATGTATTTGCCGATGTAACAGCTACGGCTGCTGCAAGTCAGACTAAATAATGAAACACGCTATTTTTGTAGATATTTTCTATTTTTTCAGAAACTCCTTTTTCAAATTGGTGAATAAGGAGTTCCTGATTTTTTTATTTTTCTTAGCTCTTAGTGGGGCTTTTTGGTTAATGCTCGCACTTAATGATACGTATGAAAAAGAGATAAAGATTCCGGTAAGAATTGTAAATGTTCCGAAAAATATTGTCTTGACGAGCGATGCCAATGATACGGTACGTGTTGTGGTGCGTGATAAAGGCTATACTTTGTGTGCATATCTTTATGGAGATATTGTGAGAAAAATTGATTTGCCTTTTTCTTCGTACATTAAGAAAAAGGGTTATGGTATGGTCTCCATGGCAGAGTTGTCGAAACTTGTTTATCAGGAAATATACAGTTCGTCAAAAATACAAAGTATTAAGCCGGATAAAATAGAATATTTTTACAATTATGGCATGCACCGGCGTATGCCGGTAAAATTACTTGGCAATATTATACCAGAGGCTAGCTATTATCTTGCAAAGGTGGAGTTCTCACCTAATATGGTGGATGTTTATGGAAGCCAGTCTCTTCTCGACAGTTTGCAGTATGTCTATACAGAAAGGCTGACAATCAGGAATCTAAAGGACACTATTGTGCGTAATTTGGACCTCCGTCAAATAAAGGGAATGAAGTGTGTGCCGTCGAAAGTTCAGATTTCCGTATATCCCGACATCCTTACAGAGGAGAGCGTTGAGGTTCCAATAACAGCTGTGAATATGCCGGAAGGAAAAGTACTGCGCACGTTCCCTGCAAGGGTTAAAGTTTCGTTTGTTGTCGGTGCAAGTATGTTTCGTTTGGTTACGCCTGATAAATTTCGTGTAGTGGTAGACTATGGTGAGCTGCAGAAGCATCCTTCAGAAAAATGCACATTGAAAATTGCATCTGTTCCGCATGGTATAAGAAATGCCCGAACGGAAATTCAGCAGGTGGATTATTTGTTGGAGGAACAATGAAACAGATGAAAGTTGCAATAACTGGTGGCATCGGAAGCGGAAAATCTTATGTATGTTCAGTGTTAAAAAAACATGGCATAGATGTTTATGATTGTGATGATGCGGCAAAGCGTATTATGCATTGTGATAGCAATGTCAGACAGAGTTTGATAGACTTGATTGGGAAAGATGCTTATGTTGATGACAATATCAACAGACCATTAATCTCATCATATATTCTTTCTTCTGTTGATAATGCTGCACGGGTAAATGCAATCGTTCATCCGGCTGTAGCAGAAGACTTTATAAAGTCGGAAATGAGTATCATGGAATGTGCTATTCTGTTCTCAAGTGGTTTTGATGCTCTCGTGGATAAGGTGGTTTGCGTGACCGCTCCTATTGAGGTAAGGGTTGAACGTGTAATCAAACGAGACGGCATTTCCCGAGAAAAGGCTCTGGACTGGATAAACTGCCAAATGGAACAGTCGGAATTGATTGCACGAAGTGACTATGTCGTAGAAAATGACGGCAAGTGTGATGTGGAACTTCTTGTCGAAAAAATGATTAAAGATTTGAATTTATTAAAACATTAAAATATTAAAAAATGGATTATACAATTTTGTCAGTCGCCGGAAAGCCGGGACTTTATAAGCTTGTTTCAAGAGCAAAAATGAATCTTATTGTAGAGGCGCTCGATTCAACACATCGTCGGGTGCCGGTGTTCGCATCAGACCGTGTTACGAGTTTGTCTGATATAGCAATGTATACAAATGCGGATGATGTTCCTTTGATGAACATTCTTGATTCTGTCTTGAAAAAGGAAGATGGTAAGGAGTGTTCGTTGAACTGGCGTAAATGCACAAAGGCAGAGTTGCATGATTATTTTGCTTCTGTTCTACCGGATTATGATCGTGACCGTGTGCATGATAGCGACATAAAGAAGCTTCTTCAGTGGTATGACATCCTTGTTAAAAACGGAGTTACAAATTTTGTTGAAGAAGATTCTAGAGAGGGTGAAAATCAGAAATCAGATAAAGCAGAGTAATATTCCCATTATCCGTCATATGGCAAAACTAATGTAAGGTGTAGCTATATGGCGGATGATAATCAATTAGTAACAATGAAACGTTCAGAACGTTATGCGCAGGTACTGGGGTATTTTCGTAAGAACATGCCCCATGTCACAACGGAGCTTTATTTCGGTAGTGATTTTCAGTTACTTGTTGCCACAATGTTAAGTGCGCAATGTACGGATAAGCGTGTCAATCAAGTTACTCCGGAACTGTTTAAACATTTTCCCGATGCCCGTTCCATGGCAAACGCTGATGTGGATGACGTGCTACCATATATACGTAGTGTTTCTTATCCCAATGCTAAGGCTATGCACGTTGTGGAAATGTCGCGTATGATTGTCGAAAAATTTAATGGGGAGATTCCGCATGGTATGGATGATTTGACAAGCTTGCCTGGGATAGGACGCAAAACTGCAAATGTGGTTCGTGCTGTAGCTTTTAAAGAAGCCGCAATGCCTGTTGATACACACGTGTTTCGGGTTAGTCATAGGTTAGGACTTGTGCCGAAAACCGCAAAGACTCCATTGGCTGTCGAAAAATATCTTGTTGCAAACATTCCGACGGATTTACAGGCAGATGCCCATCACTGGCTTCTTTTGCATGGCAGATATGTATGTACAAGTCGTTCTCCACATTGTGGCAAATGTCCTTTCTTTTCGTTCTGTCCGAAAACGGTGCAATTCTAAACATATAAAAAACTGCAAATGCAGATGAATCAACAATATCCTTCACGGCTTTTGGAAAAGGCTGTGGCTGAATTTGGAAAACTTCCTGGCGTGGGACGTAAAACAGCTTTGCGTCTGGTCCTTCATTTACTCCGGCGGGAACCATCAGTGGTGGATGGCTTTGCTGGAGCACTGGTAGACTTGCGTCACAATGTAAGATATTGTCGCATTTGCCATAATATTAGTGATACGGATATTTGTCCTATATGTGGTAATCCCAACCGCGACAAGTCTGTTGTGTGTGTGGTGGAAAATATTCAGGATGTAATGGCTATAGAAAATACCCAACAATACAATGGACTTTATCATGTACTCGGTGGTGTTATCTCCCCTATGGATGGTATCGGACCTAATGATATTGAGATAGATTCTCTCGTAAGTCGAGTAGCGGAAACAGATGAAATCGGGGAAGTTATCTTGGCTCTCAGTTCAACGATGGAAGGTGATACAACAAATTTCTATATATCAAGGAAACTTGCTCCATATAATATTAAGATAAGTGTTATAGCACGAGGAATCTCTGTGGGGGATGAATTGGAATATACTGATGAGGTGACGCTTGGTAGGTCTATTGTAAACCGAACTCCTTTTAATTGAAATCAATAAGAGCGCAATATGAAAAATAATGTTATAAAGGAAAATGATAAAATTATGCCCGGAGATATTCGGTGTATATTGAAGCTTGTTTTCTTCTCATTCGTAATACTTGGTGTGTTATTTGTTTTTATTGGCGAGTTATGTTCTCTTATGCCGTTTGATTCGGCTTTGTGGGATAAGTTTCAATATTTAGTTCTCACGATTATGGAACTTTCAACAATATGCTTGATACCGTTTGCATTGAAGATGCTTAAGATAAAACCGATATGTAATGACATAAAGAAAAGAGGGTGGACTGCATATTGTCGTTATGTGTTGTTTAGATTTTGCTTGATAGGAATTCCTATGGTTCTAAATGTTTTTTTTTATTATCAATTCCTTGCTGTTGCCTTTGCTTATCTGGCAATTGTTGGTGCAATATGCCTTGCTTTTGTATATCCAAGTGAAGGTAAATGTCTAAATGAAATTCAGTGCGAATAATGAAATTATCCGTTATAATAGTTAACTATAATGTAAAGTATTACCTCGAACAATGTCTTCACAGCGTTAGACGTGCTTTGGAAGGTATAGAGGCAGAAGTATTTGTCGTGGACAATCATTCTACAGATGGTTCTGTGGAATATTTGCGCAAGCGGTTTCGTGAAATGAAATTTATAGCAAGCAATCATAATTTAGGTTTTGCCCGTGCAAATAACCTTGCTATAAAACGTTCAAAAGGTGAATATGTATTGCTTCTCAATCCTGATACGATAGTAGGTAATGATTGTATCAGAGAATGTTTAGACTTTATGGATGATCATTCGAATGCCGGTGGCTTAGGTGTTAGAATGCTGAAATGTGATGGAGATAAAGCCATGGAGAGCCGCCGTGGACTACCTTCTCCGCTTACTGCTTTTTACAAGATGTGCGGACTATGTGCACGCTATCCGCAAAGTCGTCGCTTTGGGAAATATTATATGAGCTATTTGTCTTGGACAAAGCCTGAACGTATTGAAGTTATAAGTGGGGCATATTGTCTCTTGAGACATTCTGCACTTGATAAGATAGGGTTGCTTGACGAAGATTTCTTTATGTATGGCGAAGACATAGACTTGTCTTACCGACTCCTTAAAGGTGGATATGAAAACTGGTATTTGCCTGTGTCGATACTACATTATAAAGGGGAGAGTACGCATAAATCGTCGTATAGATATATACATGTTTTTTATGAGGCTATGCTTATATTCTTCAAGAAGCATTACAGACATTTGAGCTTCTGGCTTAGTATTCCGATAAAAACAGCAATATATGTGAAGGCGTTTTTTGCCCTTGTCAATATGATGGTGCGACGTGTGTCTAAAATTTTAGGATTTTTTCCCTATAGAAGGAAAAAGGAATCGGAATATATTTTTGTTTGTTCAAAAGACAGTATGAAATCATGTCGTATAATCGCTGATGGTAAGGGACTTTCTGCATCATTTATAGAACTCAACAAAGAAAACAAAATGTTTCTTGATGGTTGGATAGAGAAAATGATTAATCCATCATCGAATACATATATTGTATGTGATACAGAACTGTATACTTATTCTGAAATACTTGAAATATTTGAAAGAAAACCACGAAAGAATGTCTCCATAGGCACATATAATCCTCAAAATCACATAGTCATAACAGAAAAGGAAATATTGAAATGAAAAAAGTGCCTGATATTATATTGAGAGCAATAGAACCAGAAGACTTGGACATATTATATAAGGTGGAGAATGACATAAGCTTATGGGGAGTGGGAGTAACAAATGTTCCTTATTCGCGTTATATGCTTCATGATTATATAGCAAGTGCTGTGGGAGATATTTATACAGACAAACAGGTGCGCTTGATGATTGAAAACTCAGAACACAAAATCGTAGGAATCGTTGATATCATAGATTTTGACCCACGTCATATGAGGGCAGAACTCGGTATTGTGATCCTTTGTGAATATAGGCGCCAGGGATATGCTGCTGCTGCTGTGCGCAAGGCGATAAGTTATGCCAGACAGATACTTCATCTGCATCAGTTGTATGTCTTTATAGATGAAGAGAATAAAATTTCTCTTGATTTCTTTGAAAAAGTGGGGTTTGAATGTTCTGCCACATTAAAAGATTGGCTCTTTACGGGAGAAAAATATAAAAATGCAGTGCTAATGCAATATTTTTATAAAAAAAACGACTAAAAATGTTGCTGAAAAAAAAAATATTTGTACCTTTGCAACCGCAAACGAAACAAGAGGATTTGGTTAAATAGAAATCATCTCTTTGGTGTGTTAGTTCAGCTGGTTAGAATGCCTGCCTGTCACGCAGGAGGTCACGGGTTCGAGTCCCGTACACACCGCC
>CAKQDG010000022.1 GCA_934219025.1 uncultured Prevotella sp.
CATGTCATGCCGAGATGATGCTCCAGTCCCATTTCTGCTGCGTATTCTATTTGCGACGGACTGCCGCCGAATAGCTGGCAGGCTGCTGCGGATGCCATGGCGCAGGCTACTCCAACTTCGCCTTGGCATCCTACGTCGGCTCCTGAGATTGATGCGTTTGTCTTTACGATGTTTCCTACTAAGCCTGCTGTTGCAAGAGCGTGAAGGATCTGCATCTCGTTGAATTCATGTCCTTGGGATATATGATACAATACTGCTGGCAAAACTCCGCAGGCGCCACATGTAGGTGCTGTAACAATAGTTCCGCCAGAGGCATTTTCTTCGCTTACAGCCAATGCGTAAGCATATACTAAACCTCTTGTCTGTAGAGACTGCTTGTAGCCTGTAGCCTTGATAAAATATGTTGGAGCCTTCCTTGGCAGGTTAAGTGGTCCGGGAAGTCTGCCCTCATGCTTTAGTCCTCTTTCTACCGACTGTTTCATAGTCTGCCAAACAACGTCGAGGTAGTCCCAAAGGCTGTTGTCTTCGCATAGTTGAACATATTCCCAGTAATTCCTTCCAGTCTTGTTACACCAGTTCATGATGTCTGTCATGGTGTTCATCTCATAAACCTCTTCTGTATCAAACATATCGGCTATGGCTTTTCCTTCGGAGAGAGCTCCTCCTCCAATACTATACACTGTCCATTCGCTTGTTATTTTCCCATCCGTGCCGTATGCACAGAATTTCATGCCATTGGGATGAAACGGAAGAAATATATCTGGTCGCCATATTATCTTTACTTCAGCCTGTGGTTCGAGAACTTCTTTTATTGCAATGTCTGTCATGTGGCCTTTTCCCGTTGCCGCAAGACTTCCGTATAGTGTTACTTCAAAGTTCTTTGCATCCCGGTTCTTATCAAGGAAAATCTTGGCTGCTTTCTGTGGACCCATTGTATGGCTACTTGATGGGCCTTTGCCGACTTTATATAATTCTTTAAGTGATTTCATTAAAGTAATTTTTTTTATACCGTTGCAAATTTAACCCAAAATGAGTGTATATCAAAATATAGTGTGTGTTTATTTGCATGATGGAATAAATATGCCACATATTTTGAATTTTATTCTTTACTGTTTCTCTGTGGTCTTTATTAGCACTATATTGTTGCTTTTAATGTTGAAAAAAAAGGATTTTGATATAGAGAAATAAATTTATTTGTTTATATTTGCCGCATGATAAGTTACAATGCGTTGTCGAGAATGTGTATATGGCTGAGCCGTATTGGATGCTGCCGTGGCTTTGGAGTGCAGTCGCCATGGGCATATAGCTTTGTACGCTATGTAATTAATGAGCATTATCCGTATTACGCATACAGTACTTTGGGTGGTATTTTTCGTAGTATGACTGTTTCAGAACGGAAGATGGGCGAATTCTATCTTAGGCTTGCCAATTATGTTCAGCCTTCTGAGGTGTTTTTATTGTTTCCGTCAGACGATAGCTTTGGTGATATGCGCAGAAAATATCTTGCTTATGGATGTCGCAGGTGCGTATTCACAGAATTGAAAAAAGATGAACTTCCGTTCAGAAAAGGAACTTGCAGTCCGGCAATTCTGTGCTGTTCTTCTTCTCTTGTATCTTTGGATATGTTGGAGAAAACAGTGAAAGAGGGAGAAAAGGGAGATATAATCATTGTTGAAGACATAAAAAAGAATGGCGTGTCGAGGCAGATGTGGAAAGAACTGACGACGAGGCTTGACGGTGTGCTTATGTTCGACTTGTTCTATTGTGGCATTATTTATATTGATGCAGACAGGTACAAGCAGCATTTCAAGATAAATTTCTGATTGCTGCGACGCAAGTAAAAGTAACTGCTTAGCGGCAGATGATTTGAATGTTTAACTTTAAAATATCAAGACTATGGCAATAACAAAAGTTTATACAAAGACTGGCGACAAGGGAATGACCAGTTTGATTGGTGGCGTGAGGGTTCCGAAAACTCATCCCCGTATTGAGGCTTATGGAACAATCGACGAACTGAGTTCGCAGCTCGGACTGTTGGCTTCGTTTATGAAAGACGGTGACGACAAAAACCTTATAGTGAGGATACAGCGCAACTTGTTTACTATAAGCTCCTACCTTGCCACCGACAAGGCACAGACGGAGCTTGCACCGTCGTTTACGCTTAATGCCGAGGAAGTGAAGATTCTTGAAGGCGAGATTGATCATTTGCTTGGCAGCTTGAATTGGCTTCTAAGCTTGAAGATGCGCCATGGCCTGCAACGAAGGACGAGTTGATTGATTATGCTACTCGTTCTGGGGCGCCGCTTGAAGTTCTTGAGAACTTGCAGGAGATTGAAGATGAAGGCGATGTTTACGAGAGTATCGAAGATATCTGGCCTGATTATCCTACTAAGGAAGATTTCCTCTTCAACGAGGACGAGTATTGATTGCTCTTTGTTGAGCCTTTAAGACTCAAGATATTGAATATAGGCGGCATAGACAATATTCTTTATTGTCTGTGCCGCCTATCCTGTTTATTTAAATGAGTTGTCGGAATAAGGGGGATTATTCCTTGCCTTTCATTTTCATGCCAAGCATATTATAATAAGCATTGCCGTGGCGAATCAATAAACCATGACGGGTAATGATTTTGCAGGGCGAGTGATGCTCGGATACAGACGGATTGCTTATGGCGGTAGATACATCTTTGCGCTCATAAGGTCCGAGGTCGCGCGAACTGCCTGTAATGGTGCGCTTCAGGAAGGGGAAATCAGTCAGTAGCGACTCCGGGATGTCGTGTTCCGCCGAACCGGCATCAATCATTTTGCTGTCAGAAGCCAAACGCCCGAAGCGACGGGGCAAAGAGCCGTCGATGCTGCGTGGCATGAGAGCATCCTCCTCGTCAAGCGATACGAAGTCGTCTTTTGTAGCTCCCGTAACTAGATGATTAGTCCATCCGTTCTTTGAGGGAGTGAAGTTGAGAGCATTATAATCGTCTGCGCCAACGCATATTTCTTGTCTTCCAAGACAAATGTTGTTATAGAAAGCCGTGTTTTGTTCAGAGCCGCCCGACTCAAACATGAAGTCATATCCGTTGTCGAAAGCCAGACAGCCGATGATTACGTGTCCGTCCTTGTGGCTGTTGCAGTCGAATCCCTTCACGCTGCCCGACTTGTTGCAGCCGAAGGCAATGCAGTTGTAGGCATAATGAATCCCTTTAGACGAACCGCCCGAGCCGTTGCCTCCGAGTTTTATGCCATTGCCGTTGCCCGAGAAAGAAGCCGTGCCGTCAAGATATTCCTTAACCCAAGTGTGGTCTTCTGCTTTACCGCTTTCCCATGCCCAACATTCGGCGAGAACCACGCTGTAGTCGGTTTCATACAAGTCCCAGGCATCGTCAGAGTTTCTCCATGCTCGGCATCGAATAAAGCGGTTGCCCTTTCCGTTGTGCATCTTGCAGGCAAAGCCGTCGGCATCCGAGCCGTAGTTCATGTCGAAGTCGCAGTTGTGGTGAGAGTCGCAGTCCACGATGTCGTTGTATGCGCAAAACTCTCCGTTGTTGCTCGACCCGTGTCCTGATGCCGAGAAGTCGTGGCCGAACCCGAGTTGCAGTCCCGTGTCGAGGTTATATGAAAACTCGCAACGCTCAATTCTATTGTGCGACCCCTCAAGTTTAATGCCGTTGTCGGCAGCATGCGTGATGTGCAGACCGAAGATATAGTGGTAGTTCCCGGTCAGGAGAATGCCTCGGTCGCCAACCTTCGACTTGTCTCGGTGGCAATCGAGAAGCTGCTGCTCGAAGTCGAACACCGGCTTTTCGTCCTCGTACGGGCGTATAACGATGGGGTGCTCAGCAGTGCCGTTCTTCGTCATGCGCACAGTCAGTTTGCCGTCCGTTCCATAGTGATTGATTTTATAAGTTCCGCCCCGACAAACGATATGGTCTCCGGCTTCCGCCTTTGCGTAAGCCACGGCGATGTTGTACCATGGAGCATTGAAAGAGCCGTCGCCCGTTGTGTCGTTGCCGTCGGGAGATATAAAATAGGTGTGTATAGCCTCAGGAAAAGGTTTTGTCGGAATAGGCACACCTGTTGTAATGTATGTAGGGTCGTCGGGATCAACCACGGGTCCGCCGGGCTCTTCGCCAGAGGAAAGCGTTATGGAGAAGTCGTCTATGAAAACGTTGGACGAAGAACATGCAATGCGGATTCTCACGTTGTCCACATTCTCCAGTCCGGTCTTCTTGCTGTAGGCAGAAAAAGCCGACGAACTGCTTTTTATCGTAAATGTTTCAAGCTCAGTCCATGTTTTTCCGTCGTCAGTGGTATAAGATATAGTAACCGGTTTGTTGCTTCCGCCGGAGCGGTAGTAGAATCCCACCTTTGCCGGCTTGTCGAAAGCCGGTGATACGATGTATCCGGCATTTGCGTTGAATTTCACGGCAGTTGTGCCGTTTGAAGTGTTTCCCACTACTTTCGACATCTCCCAAATGCCGGTTGGCAGAGAAACGTTGCCGTTGTAGGCCGTGCCGTTTGTCAGCGTGTTGAAGTCCTCTTTTATCGTCTCGTTGGCAGAAGCCATGCAGACAGAAAACAGGAACGAGATGAAAATAATCAGTTTTTTCATTTTGGATAATTGTAGTTTGTTATTAGATTTGTATATATGCTTTGCAAAGCATATTGATAATTTAATATCAGAGATGCCGGCGCCTATTTCCCTTTTTTTTGTAATCATCAGTCGGGAACCCTCACCACGTCTACCACATGACTGCCCGCCCCGATCAGGTCGGGTCGTTCGGATATAGTTTTCTGGTATTCAATGAAATGACAGAACGTTTCTTGGCTCATTCTGTTGAGCCTTGTGCGCATATAGTCGGCAGCGCCGTCGGGCGAGAAAATCGTTACTCGCTCCAGTTCTGCCATCCTGTCAAGGCGGTTGATGTCGTCGGTGCGCACATAGTCGTATAGCTCGTCGGCAGATGCCTGAATATGAAAGTTCTTGTCCACCGCTCCCCGTTCGAGCAGTCCGTCGATACGATCCTCGTCGAAGCAATACGAGAGGATGCTGTATTCGTTCATTAGATAAGCCACGAAAATCAGTCCGCCGGGTTTAGTGATGCGTTTCGCCTCGTTCAGCGCCTTGAGCTTTTCTTCATCGCCTATAAGATGATAAAGCGGCCCGAGCAAGAGAGTGATGTCAGCCATGTCGCTGTCAAGAAACGGCATATTCCTGGCATCGCCCTGCACCACATCCGCCGTAGGCTCGCGTTTGAGAAACACCTCAATGTTTCGCCTTACCAGTTCCACAGCCTTCACCCTGTAGCCCTGGGCCATCAGTGCCGATGTGTATCTGCCAGTTCCGGCTCCGATGTCGAGCAGAAAAGAGTCGGGTTGCAGAAAGCGGTGGAGGTGGTGCATCGTGGTTTCAAATTCCACAATGCCGTGTCTGCGCAGCAGGCGCAGGTCTTCAGGGTGTTTGTTGTAATGCTTTTCTATGTTTGATAGTGCCATAATGCCAAACCTGATAATGCGGAGCGTTATTGTTTTTCTGCAAATGTATACAAAATTGTGCGTAATTCAAAGCGTTGGGACGACTAATTGTTGAAATATCCACGTGTTTCTTTACTAATTTAATGAAAAATGCGTAATTTTGCATTCATTATTAACCTATAAAAACTCAGATAAATTATGGAAGAGACATTCTCTACCCCAAATCAGCAAATGCCAAAGCCCGACAACAATATGGTGATGGCAATCCTGTGTACAATCTGCTGCTGTCTGCCTCTGGGCATCGTTGGCATAGTGAAGGCATCAAAAGTGAACAGCTTCTATATTGCCGGCATGTATGCAGAAGCGGTAAAGGCAGCCGACGATGCAAAGAAATGGAGCCTTATCGGTATCATCGCTGGTGCTGTGATAAACGCCATCTATTTAATTTGCTATATCGTAGCAGGTGCGAGCGCATTGTAACAGATATACAGGGCTGATGCTCTTGGTGCTTGTGGGGCTGTTGCTTTATTTCTTCAGTCCCACAGACTATCGCCTCTGGCCCAAATGCCCGTTTCGGCTCATTACGGGGCTGAACTGTCCGGCATGCGGCATACAGAGATTTCTGCATGCCTTTTCCCACGGCCGGGTGAGGGAAGCCGTGGGCTACAACTACTATCTCGTGTATGCACTGCCCTACACCCTTTGCGTGCTGACGGCATACTTTCTGCCCCAGTCGCATCTGAAGGAACGCCTCACCGGGATTTTCGAGGGAAAAGTTGCCGTAGGCATATACGTCGTTTCGTTTTGCGTATGGTTCGTCGTGCGAAATGTCTGCGGGCTGTGAATGTAGGGCGTGTGAAACAATATAAAATACTGAATAAATATGGAACAAAATCAAGCAAGCCAGTATGTTGCACTGTATGGCGGACGTTTTCCGGCATACACACTCAACAATCTGTACAGTCAGTTGGAGCGTATGAACACAGCCGAGGCTTCTATTTGCATGGCACAGACAAAAGACCCCATCATGGTGCTCCTCATATCAATATTTGTGGGTTCGTTCGGCATAGACCGCCTGTATGTCGGTGATACCGTGCTCGGAATCCTGAAGCTTATAACCTGTGGCGGCCTTGGCATATGGACCGTTATCGACTGGTTTCTGATTATGGGAGTAACAAAAGACAAGAATTACGCCACATTCAGCAGAGTGTGCGGTTAAAGGGCAAGTTGTATTCTTGTCAGTCCCCTTTGCCCGTTCTTGTGGTAAAGGGGATATATAAATCAGGAACTTGGGTGAAATATATAGCAATATATGGAGTGATGATATTTATTATGTGAAGAAATCCTCTTGCCAACTTTTTTAGACGAAAACCCATAAAACCCCCGAACCAAGTAAAACCCTCGTTCCTTGGGTTAGCCATTGTATTGTCATATTTCCTTACGAGAACAAGTTCTCGACAGAAATATGTCAATCCAACGTCAATGCCTTTGGCATTTTTACTTGGTTCGGGCGATAAAAAAAAACAAAGTGCAACCTATTTAACAACCTGTAAGACAGAGTATCATTAAGATATGTCTATCTTGCAAAAAGAAAAGATATTAGTATTACTCTCACTCTGTTTTTTTATTGTTTGTTACAAAGTATGGTTCCCTTTGTTTTATATGTTTTCGTCTAAAACGTACAAGAAGAGAACTTCTGATAATATATATTATCACTCAAAAAATCCGGAAAAAATTTATTTCTTTTAATATACCGGACCGCAGGATTTAACACATTGAATTGAGCGCTCCTGCTGGCTAATCGTATATTTCCGTATCGAGAATAGGAGGAGGAAGAGGCGAAATAACGCAGGGTGTAAGTGAAAAGTGGGCAAAAATGCCGTTGAGAAGCTTCGCCTTGCCAAATTTATTGCGCTTTTTGATTTCTCAAAAAGCTGTTTCCTCGGAGCAAAGCATTGCTTCATTCCGAACGAAGCATTGCTTCGCTTGTCGAGAAGAGCGCCTTGAACAGAGGCTCGCTGTATAACCTTTTGATATCCAGTACGTTAATGAAAATTGCCGAGAATGCCGTATTTTCGGCAATTTGATTTTGTTTTCAGAATATTCAAATCTCGCGCTTTGCGCAAGCCTTAGATTTAACATTAGAGTGTAAACGGAAGTTAATTCGCAGAATACTGCAATATTTTGTGGCTATACACAGTCTTATTGATGGGCGGAAGAGAACAAAAGAAATGCTTTTTTATGTTTTACTTTCAATTTGTATCGGTTTTGGAATAAAATTCGTACCTTCGCACCAGTTTTCACTTACAAATAATACAAATAAAAGACTTGCTACGGGAAAGCGCAAATCCGCAAGCCGAAGTTTTACATTCATACAAAACAAAATGAATATGGAGACAGAACACAAACCATACTTCTCGTTTGAGGTGTTGCCGCCGCTGCGCGGCAAAGGTATCGACAGCATTTACCGCACCATTGACCGCCTGATGCAGTTCAACCCCGAATACATCAACATCACTACACACCGCTACGAAACGATATACAGCCAACTCGAAAATGGAATGTACGAGAAACTCAGCGTGCTCAACCGACCAGGCACCGTGGCGATATCCGCCGCAATAAAAGAGAGGTATGGCGTGCGCACCGTGCCGCATATCATCTGCAGCGGGTTCACGGCAGCCGAGATAGAAAGCGAACTTATCGACCTGTCGTATCTCGGCATAACAGACCTGCTACTGCTGCGCGGCGACCGCCCCCGCGGGGAGAACAAATATATCACCATGCCAGGCGGACACACCCATGCCATCGAACTGTGCCGCCAGGTGAACCGCTTCAACCAGGGGCAGCTCCTTGCCGGCGCACACTCCGAGGGACCCGTCACGCCGTTCTCCTACGGAGTGGCAGGATATCCCGAAAAGCACGATGAGGCGATGAACTTCGACATCGACATTGAATACCTCAAGCAGAAGGTAAGCGCCGGGGCATCGTATATCGTAACACAGATGTTTTTCGACAACCGCAAATACTTCGCCTTCGTGAAGCGCCTGCGCGACGAGGGCATCACAGTGCCCGTGGTGCCGGGACTGAAACCGCTCACCACGCTGGGCCATCTCACCATGCTCCCAAAGACATTCCACATCGACTTCCCAAAACGACTCTCGGCAGAACTCATGAAATGCAAGAACAACGACGACGTGAAGCAAGTGGGCGTGGAATGGGCAATAAAGCAGTGTCGCGAACTGCGCCAGGCCGGAGTGCCCGGCATACACTTCTATACGATGAACGCATCGCAGAGCGTGGAAAAGATAATGAACGGACTGCACCAGTAGTCGTTCTACCCCCAAAAACAAGAAAAGGTTATGGAGAGAAAAGACTTTTATGCCACTTTCAAGGCAAACGACCGGAGAGTGTGGGTGCTCGACGGGGCGATGGGAACAATGATACAGCGCTGCAAACTCACCGAGGATGACTTCCGCGGCAGCGAGTTCGGCAACTGGCAGGTGAAGCTGCGCGGCAACAACGACATCGTGTCGGTTACCCGCCCCGACGTGATACGCCAGATACACCGCAGTTATCTTGAGGCCGGTGCCGACATCATAGAGACTAACACCTTCAACGCACAGCGCATATCACAGGCTGACTACCACACCGAAGAATATATCACCCGCATAAACCAAGCCGCAATAGAGATTGCGCGCCAGGAGGCAGACCGCATGACAAGGCTCACACCCGATAAACCAAGATTCGTGGCGGCATCCGTGGGGCCCACAAACCGCACACTCTCCATGTCGCCCGACGTGGAGAACCCGGCATACAGGGCAATCAACTTCGACCAGCTGCTCCATGCCTACGTGGAACAGATGTTGCCCCTGAGCCAGGGCGGAGCCGACGTGTGGCTCATCGAAACAATTTTCGACACGCTGAACGCCAAGGCTGCAATAGAAGCCGCACGCCGAGTGAAGCAGCTCACGGGCAGGCGGATGCCCATAATGCTCAGCGTTACCATAGCCGATGCAAGCGGCAGAACTCTCTCCGGACAGACGCTCGAGGCGTTTCTCGTGTCCGTGGCACACGGCGAAGACCTCTTGAGCGTGGGGCTCAACTGCTCCTTCGGGGCAGAAGACATGCGACCCTATCTGCAGGCACTCGCAAAGGTCTCACCTTATTATATAAGTGCATATCCCAATGCCGGATTCCCCGACGAAGAGGGAAATTACAACGAAACGCCACAGATGATGGCAAATGCGATAAGCCGATTCGTAGACGACGGCAGCGTGAACTTCGTGGGCGGATGCTGCGGATCCACACCTGAGCATATCCGAGCCATAGCCCAAGCCGTGAGGGGCAGAGAGGCAAGGCCGCTGCCGAAAGAAAAACCGTCGGCAGGATGGCTCGCCGGACTTGAACCCCTTCAGCCCATGGAGGGCGTATTCGTAAACGTGGGCGAAAGGTGCAACGTGGCCGGTAGCCGCAAATTCCTGAGGCTCATCAACGAAAAACAATACGACGAGGCTCTCGCCATAGCACGCAAGCAAGTGCGCGACGGAGCTATGATGCTCGATATAAACATGGACGACGGGTTGCTCGACGCCCGCGAGGAAATGGTAAACTTTCTCAATCTGATGGCGTCAGACCCCGAGGTGGCACGCATACCATGGATGATAGACTCGTCCAGATTCCCCGTGGTGGAAGCTGCGCTGAAATGCGTGCAGGGAAAATGCGTGGTGAACTCTATCTCGCTCAAGGAAGGCGAAGAGGCATTCCTCGACCATGCCCGCACAATACGCCAGTATGGAGCGGCAATGGTGGTTATGGCATTCGACGAAAAAGGACAGGCTACAACATTTGAACGGAAAACCGAAGTGTGCGCCAGGGCTTACCGCCTGCTCACCGAAAAGGCTGGCATCGCCCCAAATGACATTATATTCGACCCCAACGTGCTCACCGTGGCAACGGGAATAAAGGAACACGACCGGTATGCGCTCGACTTTATACGCGCCACGGCATGGATAAGGCAGAATCTGCCAGGTGCCCACGTGAGCGGCGGAGTGAGCAACCTCTCGTTTGCCTTCCGCGGAAACAACTATCTGCGCGAGGCAATGCACGCCGTGTTCCTCTTTCATGCCATGAAAGCCGGAATGGACATGGCCATCGTGAACCCGGCAACAAAGGTGATGTATCAAGACATCCCGGCGGATTTGCTCCAGGCAATAGAGGACGTGATACTCTGCCGCACTGAGGATGCCGCCGAGAAACTTGCTGCCTATGCGCAGCGGTTGCTCGAGGAAAAACAGAAAAAAACGGCCGAAGCGGATGGCTGCCGGCAAGTGGAAACTGCAGACCGGAGCAGTGTGTCGCTCGACGAAAGACTCGTTGCTGCCCTGCGCACCGGCGACGACGAATTCCTGGAAGCCGACCTGCAAGAGGCCTTGGCGCAATACGGCGAACCGGCAAAGATTATCGAAGGACCACTGATGAAAGGCATGCAGCGCGTGGGCGACTTGTTTGGCGAGGGCAAAATGTTTCTGCCGCAAGTGGTCAAGTCGGCTCGCACGATGAAAAGGGCTGTGGCAATCCTGCAGCCATATCTCGAGAAAAACAAACAAAAAACCAACCGCAGCAACGGTAAATACCTCGTGGCTACGGTAAAGGGCGACGTGCACGACATAGGCAAAAACATCGTGGCTGTGGTGCTCGGATGCAACAACTTCGAGGTGGTGGACCTCGGAGTTATGGTGCCGGCAGAGAAAATCGTGCATACGCTCAAGCAGGAACACTTTGATTTCGTGGCTCTCAGCGGACTCATCACACCATCGCTCGACGAGATGTGCAACATCGCGGCGGCTATGACCGCAGCTGGTATCAACATCCCGCTGTTCATCGGCGGTGCCACGACAAGCGACCTGCACACGGCGCTGAAAATCGCTCCCGTATACAGTGGTCCGGTGTTCCACATGAAAGATGCCGCACAGAACCCCGTGGTAGCAATGCAGTTGCTCGGCAGCGACAGGGAAAAAGTGATTGCCGAAAACAGAATGAAGCAGCAGGAACTCGTAAGGCAGCACAATGCGCGGAAAAAGATTGACGGCATAATGCAACTTGCCGACGGCAACAAAAAGCAGTCGTTCAGACGGCTGCAGATTGACTGGGACAAGGAGCAATTGCCGCAGCCCACATATATCGGCTATCGCTCCTTGCCGAACATTCCAGTGGCAACAGTAAGGCAATACATCAACTGGATTTACTTCTACAACCTGTGGCGCGTGAAAAGCGGACAGGCTGAGGCTGAAGCCATAAGAAAAGAGGCTGAACTGATGCTCGACGAGATTGAGAAAAAGCATTACATGCAGGCGCAGGTGGGCTTCTATCCTGCCTATGCCACAGACAGCAGCATCATAATGCCGGGCGCCGTGGGCGGAAAAGACCTTGAACTGCCCACACCGCGCCAGCAACACCCGGCAGCGCCGGGCGAACCGCCATTGGCGCTCTGCGACTACGTGGCTCCGCGAGGATACGGAGATTATGTGGGAGTCTTTGCCGTAACGGTGTCGCCATCGTTTGCCGGCGAACTGAAGAATCTGAAGCATGGCGACGATTCTTTCCGCGCCATACTTATGCAAAGCCTCGGCGACCGCCTTGCCGAAGCAACAAGCGAATGGCTGCACATGGAGGTAAGAAAAAAACTCTGGGGATATGCGCCCGACGAAAACCTCTCGCTCAAAGACCTCTCGCGCGCTGCATACCGCGGCATACGCCCTGCAGTGGGCTACCAGACTCTGCCCGACCAGAAACTCATCTTCCCCCTCAGCCGGCTGCTCGACTTCAAGGCGCTCGGCATCAAACTCACCGAAAATGGAGCCATGTACCCGCAAAGCTCCACCTGCGGACTGTATCTGAGCAACAGGCATGCAAAGTATTTCGCCGTGGGAAGAGCTGACAGATAAATGGCTATGCTAAAAATATGCCCCCTTTTTCCAATAACTTTTCGTCTGCCACACAATAAAAGAGCGAAACTCTCGTTATACTATCGTGTTTAAACGTTTATACATATTATTGTCATTGCTGGCACTCTTCTCCATAGGGAGCAGAGCACAGTATGATGCATCGTTCAGTCATTATTGGGATTTGGAGCCATATTTCAACCCCGCTGCCGTGGGAAAAGAATCCAAACTCAATATTGCCGGAGCTTATGCCATAGACATGGCTGGCTTTGAGCACAACCCGCAGACGATGTATCTCGGCGCCGACATGCCGTTCTATTTCCTGGGGGCATATCATGGAGCCGGAATATCGCTGATGAACGACCAGATCGGTCTGTTCACGCATCAGCGCATCGCCCTGCAATATGCTTACAAGCACAAACTCTTCGGCGGAACGATAAGCGTGGGAGCGCAGTTCGGATTCATCAACGAACAGTTCGACGGGTCTAAGGTGGACCTCGGGGAATCCAACGACCCGGCTTTCTCTACCTCCGACGTGAACGGAAACGGTATGGATCTCGCCGCCGGTCTCTATTACACACACGGCAGATGGTATGCCGGATTATCTGCACAGCATCTCACTTCGCCGCTCATAGAATTGGGCGAAACAAACGAACTGCAGATAGATCCCACATTTTATTTTACCGGCGGATACAATATTAAGCTAAGAAATCCGTTTGTAACAATACCTACCTCTCTGCTCGTGCGCACCGACGGCAATGCTTACAGGGCTGACGTTTCGGCAAGGGTGGTATATACTAACGACAAAAAAGTGATGTATGCCGGAGTGTCATACAGTCCGACAAACTCCGTAACGGCACTTGTTGGAGGCAAATTCCACGGCATCATGCTATCCTATAGCTACGAGGTGTACACATCGGCAATAAGCGTGGGAAACGGAAGTCATGAACTCTCCGTGGGATATCAGACTAACTTGAATTTATTTAAAAAAGGAAAAAACAAACATAAAAGCGTGAGGATTTTGTAATAATGAAAATGAAAAATTGTATTATAGCCCTTTGCGTGATGGCTCTGACGCTGGCTCTCACCGGATGTTTCGGTGGTAAGGCAACAACTTCGTCGCGTGGCGGCGAACTCACCGGAACTGGGGGCGGACGCGGATTCTCGGAACCTACTCCTTTCGGAATGACTCTCATCAAAAGAGGGTCGCTGAAAATGGGTATCGAGAAGAGCGACAGCCTGTGGGGTGTGGAAACTCCGGTAAAGGAAATATCTGTTGATGGATTCTGGATGGACGACACCGAAATAACCAACTCTGAATACAGACAGTTTGTGTTTTGGGTGCGCGACTCCATTCTGCGCACGCGTCTTGCTGACCCGGCATACGGCGGCGACGAGTCGTATATGATTACCGAAGACAAAAACGGCGACCCTGTAACTCCACACCTCAACTGGAAAAAGGCTCTGCCAAGAAAACCTAACGAGGACGAAAAGCGGGCCATCGAGAGCCTTTACATAACAAATCCCGTTACGGGAGAGAAAATGCTCGATGCAAGCCAGATGAACTACAAGTATGAAATCTACGACTACGTAACGGCTGCCAAGCGTCGCAACCGCCTCAATCCGGAGGAGCGCAACCTGAACACCGACGTTAAGGTGAATCCCGACGAAGTGGTTATGATATCAAAAGACACAGCTTATATCGACGACGAAGGAAAAATCGTAAGGCAGACCATAAACCGACAGCTTAGCGGACCGTGGGACTTCCTTAACACATACATCGTGAACGTTTATCCCGACACTACTTGCTGGGTGAACGATTTCCAGAACTCCGACAACGAGACTTACATGCGACTCTATTTCAGCAGTCCTACATACAACGACTACCCTGTGGTGGGAGTAACTTGGGAACAGGCAAATGCTTTCTGCGCTTGGCGCACTGACTACCTGCTGAAAGGGCTTGGCGGAGCTGCCCGCTATTTGCAGCGCTACAGGTTGCCGACAGAAGCCGAATGGGAGTTTGCCGCACGAGGAAAAGACGGAAATGAATTCCCGTGGGAAAACCAGGACGTGAAAAACGACCGCGGATGCTTCTACGCCAACTTCAAGCCTGAACGCGGAAACTATACAAGAGACGGAAACCTTATTACAAGCAGAGTGGGCATCTATTCGGCTAACAGCAACGGACTCTACGATATGGCTGGAAACGTGGCTGAATGGACAAGCACCATCTACACCGAAGCCGGAGTAACAGCAATGAACGACTTCAATCCGGAACTCTCATACAACGCCGCACTTGAAGACCCTTACAAGATGAAAAAGAAAAGCGTAAGGGGTGGCTCATGGAAAGACCCCGAATCGTTCATACGCTCTGCATGGCGCACGTGGGAATATCAAAACCAACCGCGCAGCTACATCGGATTCCGCTGCGTAAGAAGTCTGGCAAGCACATCAAGTACTAAACAAAAAGCAAGCAAGAAAAGAAAATGACAGAATATAGCAAATATAACGTGATATACCGCTTGCAAAAGTGGTTGGACAGCGTTCCTGGACAAACGTTCATGAACTATGCCTACAGTTGGGGTGCTTCTATCGTAATCGCCGGTACCCTGTTCAAACTCACTCACTTGCCGGGAGCAAACTTTATGCTGTTCCTCGGAATGGGAACCGAAATCTTCGTGTTCTTCATTTCGGCGTTCGACCGTCCGTTCGACAAAACTGCCGACGGAAAGGATCTTCCTACTCATATCAATGAAGAGGAAATAGAAGAAGAATACGAAGAGGATATGGCTGAACGCGAAGCTGAAGAAAACGGCAATGTGCAGACGGTGCAGCAGCCTGTAATGCAAGGTGTGCCGCAAGGTGGCACCATTATTATAGGTGGCGGCGTTCCGTCATCTGCTGCCGCTTCATCTGGAACTGCATCATCTGGTGCAGCGTATGCCGCACCAGAGGCGTCCGAGTCGTCTGAAAAATCTGAGTCGTTCGAGATGCCCGGGTCGGCAAATTCTTCCCAACCTTTGCAGCAGCCGGTCGTTACTCCTCAATGGATTGCCCAGCAGCAACAAGTCTCGCCGGAGATGGCAGAAGCTACCGACCACTATGTGGAGGAACTCAACAAGCTCACGGAGATGCTTGCAAAGGTGTCGGAACAGAGTCAGCGCCTGACACGCGATTCGGAGGAAATGGAAAACCTCAACCGCACGCTCACCGGCATCTGCAAGGTGTACGAGATGCAGCTTAAAGGAGCAAGTCAGCAAATCGGCACTATCGACCAAATCAACGAACAGTCGCGCAAGATGGCAGGACAGATTGAACAGCTCAATGCTATTTATGCCCGCATGATTGAGGCTATGACGGTGAATATGAATGGAATGAAGAGTTAAGAATGAAGAATTAAGAATGAAGAGTTAAGAATGAAGAATTAAGAATGAAGAGTTAAGAATCCTGATTAGTTCTCCCATTTCTCTCATTTCTCCCATTAGTCTTATTAGTCCTATTAGTCCTAAAAAAACAATAATACAGTGGCAATAAAGAAAAGACCAGTTTCTCCGCGCCAAAAGATGATCAACCTGATGTATGTCGTCTTGATGGCAATGCTTGCGATGAACGTTTCAACGCAGGTGCTCGACGGATTCTCTATTGTTGACGAGAGTCTTCAGCGCACCACCGACAATGCCGTGCAGGAGAATAAAAACATATATAGCGATTTCGAGGCGCAGATGAAAAGCAACCCCGAAAAAGTGCGCGAGTGGTTTGAAAAAGCCACTGCCGTGAAGCGCATGAGCGACTCTCTGTATGATTTCGCCCAGGAGCTGAAAGTGGAAATCGTGCGCGAAGCCGATGGCGCCGACGGCGATATACACAATATCGACAGAAAAGAAGACCTTGAGGCTGCAAGTCATGTGATGCTTGCGCCTGGAACAGGAAAAGGAAAAAAACTTTTTGATGCCATTAACTCTTTCCGCGAACGTATACTGACGATGGTTGCCGATGAGCACCAAAAGAAAATCATTGCAAGCAACCTTACCACAAAACTGCCGAAGAATGCCAAGGCTATGGGCAAAAACTGGCAGGAATATATGTTCGAGGATATGCCTGTGGCTGCTGCCGTAACGCTTCTCACCAAATTGCAGAGTGATGTGCGCTATGCAGAAGGCGAAGTGCTTCACACGCTCGTTTCGAATATCGACATGAAGGATATTCGTGTGAACAAGCTCAGCGCATTTGTAATTCCCAATGCTCAGACTATCGTTCGCGGCGACAAATTCTCGGCACAGATAGTGATGGCGGCTGTGGATACCACTCAGCAACCTAAAATCTTTATCGGGGGCAGACAGATGAACCTGCGTAACAATACATACGAGATTGTTACCGGAAAAACCGGCGACTTCAACCTTACCGGATATATCACGATGCAAAACGGAAAGGGCGACGTGATTCGGCGCGACTTCTCGCAGAAATACACTGTGGTTGATCCGAGTGCCACGGTTTCTGCCGACTTGATGAACGTGCTTTATGCCGGATATTCAAATCCTATAAGCATAAGTATCCCTGGCGTGCCGCTCAACAAGGTTTCGGCTACTATGAGTGGAGGAACCTTGCAGCCTGTAGGCCCCGGCAAATACATTGCCCGTCCGTCGGCTGTGGGAAAAGACATAACAATCAGCGTGTTGTCGCTTTCCACCGGACAGGCTCGGCAAGTGGGACAGTTCACGTTCCATGTGCGCAAACTTCCTGACCCTACGGCATATATCGCTATCGGAACGAACCGTTATCGTGGTGGCGGACTTGCCAAAGCTTCGCTTATGGGAGTGGACGGCGTGAAGGCAGCCATCGACGACGGACTGCTCGACATTCAGTTCAAGGTGTTGAGCTTCGAAACGGTGTTCTTCGACAATATGGGTAATGCCGTGCCTATGGCATCTGCCGGTGCTCACTTCTCGCAGCGCCAGAAAGAAGCATTCCGCGGACTTTCGCGCAACCGACGTTTCTACATTAGCCGTGTAACGGCAGTAGGTCCCGACGGAATAACCAGAACGTTGCCTGCTTCAATGGAGGTAATAGTGAAATAAATAGTAACGAAAACAACATACAAGATGAAAAAAATATTGCTGATAATATTTGCGGCTTGTCTCTCAGGCACTGTTTGTGCCCAGCCTGCCGCACGCCGCCAGCAGCAAGCCAACAAGCAGTCTGCGTCTAATGCGCAGAACATCACAACGCGCGCCCTCATCTCTTATCCTTCGGCAGCAAAGATGGAAGAGGATGTGGTATGGCGTCGTGACATCTATCGCACGATAAACCTTGAAGAGGATGCAAATGCCGGACTGTACTATCCTGTTGAGGCTGTTGGCTCGCAAATGAACCTCTTCACGTATCTGTTCAAACTGATGATGCGCGGAAAGATAAACTGCTACGAGTATCGTCTTGACGGGAACGAGGTGTTTAATGATGCTTCGAAAATCAAGCCGCTTGCTTTCCTCGACAATTATCATATATATTACGAAAAGAAGGGCAACGGCATTAATATCGACAATAGCGACATCCCGTCAAAGGAGGTCAAGTCGTATTACGTTAAGGAGTGTGCCTACTATGACCAGCGCACGGCAACATTCCATACCAAGGTTATCGCCCTCTGTCCGATAATGTCGCGCGAAGACGACTTTGGCGACGCTCCGCAGACATACCCTCTGTTTTGGGTGAAATACGATGATGTGGCTCCCTATCTGAGCAAGCAAATCATTATGACGAGCGACTTGAACAATGCTGCCACAATGACTCTTGACGACTATTTCACGAAAAACATGTATCGTGGAAAGATATACAAGACGACAAATATGCTTGGCAAGACACTTGCCCAGTATTGCAAGACGGATTCTGCCATGACGAAGGAGCAAAAACGCATTGAGGGCGAGCTTGTTGCCTTTGAAAAGAACCTTTGGGGCAATCAGCAGCTGAAAGACTCTCTCGACAGTGTTGCCAAGGCGCAGCAGGATGTGAAGGGCAAGAAGAAAGTGCGCCGCAACCGTCGTGCCGGAGGCTCCTCTTCTTCTTCGGCAGCGAGTGTGAGCAAGAAGTCGCGTCGTTCGTCTTCGTCAGCATCATCGGGTGGTTCATCATCAGCAAGAGTCTCGGTGCGCCGTCAGCGTCATTAACGAATTCGCTCTTGTCTTCCTCCGAAGGGAAGGCAGGAGGTGGAAAATTAATATAAGTAATATTTTGAATAATTATTTTTTAACGCTTATGAAAAAAATGTTTTCCCTTGCCCTTGTGGCATTAGGCTTGATGGCTGCAATGCCGTCAGAGGCTCAGATCAAGTTCGGTCTGAAAGGTGGTCTTAACATTACGGACATGTCGATGAGCAAGGAAGTGCTTGACGCTTCTAATCGTACAGGTTTCTTTATTGGTCCGTCTGTCAAGTTTACGCTTCCTATCGTGGGATTAGGAATTGATGCTGCAGCTCTCTACGACCAGCGTGAGGCTAAAGTGAAGTTTGATGCAGAGAATACTACAGGAACAGATGTCACATCGGCAAATGTCAAACAACAGGCAATTAATATTCCGATTAATCTGCGTTATAGTATTGGACTTGGTGATCTTGCCGGAATATATTTTGCAGCAGGTCCTCAGTTCGGATTTAATGTCGGAGATAAAAAATTTGACATGCTTGGGGCTGACTATAAGTTGAAATCATCAAACTTGAGTGTCAATCTTGGTGCTGGCGTTACTTTAGTAAAGCATCTTGAGGTTGGTTTTAACTATAATATTTCTTGTGGAAAAACAGGTGAGGCAACTTGGAAGGAAGTTGGTAAACACATTTCCAATGGACGTTCCAACGCTTGGCAGATTTCTGCCGCCTATTATTTCTGATAAAGCATAGCTTTTTAGGTAAATACCGCTGCCCTGAATTCTCCGAGTGGAGATATTCGGGGCAGCTTTCTTTTTTATTGGTTTTTAATAAAAAAGTTTTTTTCGAATTTTACCCTCACACCCTCACACTTTGAATTAAACCATTGATAATGAGGTGATTGCGTGGTGAGGGTAAGTGTGAGGGTAGGTGAGGGTAGAAGTGTGAAAATGCTTGGGGTTGCACAACATGATTGCAGTTGCAAAATAAAAAATTTGTTGTGTCGCTTTATTTTTGCTAACTTTGCAAAAATATATTATGAATCTACTAACTAAGTAAAAAAAGAAATTGAAACAATGGAACAGGTATTCAGTTACATTATCAGTCTGGGAGCAAGCGTGATGATGCCTATCATCTTCACGGTTATCGGACTATGTATAGGAATGAAATTTGGCAAAGCCCTCAAGTCGGGACTCTTTGTAGGTGTAGGTTTTGTAGGTCTGGGTGTTGTAACGGCATTGCTCACTACAAACTTCAACGACCCGCTGAAAGGCATATCAGATATTTATCATCTGCAGTTGAGCGTTTTTGACATGGGTTGGCCGGCAGCAGCTGCCGTTGCCTATAACACTGCCGTGGGCGCACTCATCATTCCAATCTGCCTCGGTGTGAACTTCCTGATGCTCATCACAAAGACCACCCGCACGGTGAATATCGACCTGTGGAACTACTGGCACTTTGCGTTCATCGGAGCCGTGGCATATTTCGTGATGGGCGAGAGCCTCGTTTGGGGATATTTCGCAGCCATCGTGTGCTACATCATCACTTTGGTATGTGCCGACCTCACGGCAGAGCGATTCCAGAAATACTACGACCTTGAGGGAATTTCCATCCCACAGCCGTTCTGCCAGAGCTTCATGCCGTTTGCCATTGTTATTGACAAGTTGCTGAATCTTATCCCCGGCTTCTCAAAGCTCGATATCGATGCAGAGGGACTGAAAAAGAAATTCGGCGTGCTCGGCGAACCGCTTGTTCTCGGAGTAATCGTGGGTATGCTTATCGGTTGGGCAGCAAAGCTCGACATAAAGAAAATACTGTTCCTCGGTGTTACCATGGGAGCCGTGATGGAGCTCATCCCGCGTATCACCTCGCTCTTTATCGAGGGACTGAAACCAATCTCGGAGAAGACACAGGAGTTGGTAAAGAAGAAATTCAACGGCAAGAAGGTGCATATCGGTATGAGTCCGGCACTCGTTATCGGACACCCTACAACGCTCGTTGTTTCAATCATCCTTATCCCTGTAATTCTCGCGTTGGCAGTATTCCTGCCCGGCAACCAGTTCTTGCCTTTGGCATCGCTCGCCGGCATGTTCTACCTGTTCCCAATGGTGCTGCCGTTTACCAAGGGTAATGTGGTGAAGACACTTGTAGTAGGACTTGTGGCTCTGATTATAGGATTGTATTTCGTTACCGACATGGCACCCGATTTCACAATGGCAGCCCAGCACGTGTTTGAGGCAACAGGCGACAAGGCAGCCGAGATACCGCAGGGATTCTCAGGCGGTGCCCTCGACTTTGCATCTTCGCTTTTCGGTTGGCTCATCTACCGCGGCGTGAAGCTCGAATATATCGGTATGGGAGTGCTTGCCATCGTCACCCTCGCCCTGATGTTTATCAACAACAGACGGATCGTGAAGGAGGAGAGAATGGCAAATTCCGTAAGCAAAGAAAATAATGACTAAAGAGGAGAAAGAACGGGTAAGGAAGGAGAAAATTGCTTCTTTTTTCTTTGATTTGGGGAAACTCACATTTGCTGCAGCCGTGTTGGGAGGCATGACCCCATTGCTCTCAAAAAACAGTCTGCAGGATTGGTTAGGCGTATTTCTGGGAATTGTAGTAACAATAGTATTCGCAAAATTAGGTAATAACATTTTAAAGCAATAGATTATGACAACTTTATCATTTTTCTTCATACTTTGCTTGATTTGGGGCGTAGGTATGCTTATATGGCTCGATACACCAAGTGGCAAGAGATGGCTTAACGGCTCAGATAAATAACAATATAAAATATAATAATGAAAAAAATAATCTTATCAGCAGCTCTTGCTGCAACAGCTGTTTGTGCCAACGCACAGACAGACTACAAAATCCAGACGGCATGCAATCCGCAGGATGTGAAGACCTACGACACCAACCGTCTGCGCAGTGCTTTCACTATGGAGAATGTGATGGAGGCAAACAAGATCCACTTCACTTATTCTATGTACGACCGCGTTGTCTTCGGCGGCGCGATGCCTGTGGGCGAGGTGTTGAAACTCGAAACCATCGACCCGCTGAAGGCTCCATACTTCTGCTATAACCGCGAGCTGGGAATCATCAACACCAGCAAGGGAATAGGTGTCGTGACAGTAGACGGCAAGCAGTATGAACTGCACTTCAAGGATGCCCTCTATGTGGGCCGCGGCTCAAAGGATATCACCTTTGCCAGCAAGGATGCGCAGAATCCTGCAAAGTTCTATCTGAACTCTACAACAGCCCACAAGGCTTATCCAACGCAGATGATTGTTTGCAACGATGCAGCCCGTGCAAAGAAGCTGAAGTGCTTGAACTCCAACAGCTTCCATGCCGGAAAGATGGAGGAGAGCAACGACCGCATTATCAACCAGCTCATCGTGAACAACGTGTTGTCAGAGAAGAACGGCGGTAAGGGCGGTCCGTGCCAGCTCCAGATGGGCTTGACAGAGCTTGCTCCAGGTTCCGTTTGGAACACCATGCCGGCCCACACCCACGAGCGCCGCGTTGAGGCTTACTACTATTTCAATCTGCCCGAGGGCAACACCATCGCCCACTTCATGGGTGAACCACAGGAGACCCGTGTGCTCTGGCTGCACAACGAGCAGGCTGTGATGTCGCCGGAGTGGAGCGTGCACTGCGCTTCAGCCACAAGCAACTACATGTTTGTATGGGGCATGGGCGGCGAGAACCTTGACTATGGCGACATGGACAAGATTCCGTATGTAGACATGAAGTAAAACTGAATAAAAGAAAAACAATGCAATTTAAGGTGGAAGCATCAACGGCTTCCGCCTTTTTTATTTTCATGAAATTATTATGCAAATGGTTCATCTGATATTTTTAATATGAGGAACAATATTTTTTGTCTTAATGGATGTTATATATTAGTTAAAAAATATTTCTCAAAAAGTTGAGCGACGCTTTTTTCAGCGAAAAGCATTGCTTTTCAAGGAGCAAAGCATTGCTTCTCTCCCCGAAAAGCATTGCTCCTCTCTAAGGGTAGAATTTTCGTTAGCATATTTTTACATTTGTCTTAGTCATAAAAAGCAAAGAGGTTATGTTGTTATGTTTCATCATTCAGCTTCCGGCTTTTAATGTTGCCCGGATTTGCAAAATAAGGTGAGTGTAAAAAATATATATACGAAAATGTGCATCGTATTGAAAAAGCGGCAAACTGTATATCCTGAACAGCGGAAGTGAAATCCGGCTAACCAAGGAGAACAACTATACCTCTGATTTCTCCGTATCCAGTGGCGGTTCAAACGGCATGGTGATGTATGTGGGGTATGCCATACAGACGGAAACGGCCGGAGTGTCGTTCAAATCAACAAACAACCAGCTGTATTACGCCTACGACACCTATGTGGCCGATAAGTGGAGCCAGGACACGAACCTGCCGGGACTCGGCATAACTGAGGCGATGGCAGACAATGCCTACACGATTGTTCTTGACGACAACGTAACCACACTCGGACTGTGGGTAGACAAGTCTGAGGAAAACCTCTTTATGGTGGGTATGAACACCACGGCAGCGTCTGTTACAGTGCCGGGCAACATTACAATCAACGGAAGCGTTTTCTTATAATTTCTCGCGCAGCACCTACAAGGGCATGGGCTTCAAGCGAGTGCTCATCGGCGACGAGCATCCGTCGTATCCCGAGTCGAGCCTCGACAGCGCATGGGTAATGCCTGGCAATAACGATGGGGAATTTCCGAGAGAGAACTTGTTCTCGTAAGGAAATACGACAATACGCCGGTAAGCCCGAGGAACGAGGGCTTTACTTGTCTGAGGGTGTTTTATGGGTTTTCGTCTAAAAAACACATTTGCCACTTCCGATAATAAATACTATCACTCCAAATATCGGATGAACCGGACTTATTCCTTTTTCAATATCTGGTTGAAATACGGGTAGGGGATTTCAATCTTCTCCTTGTCAAACCTCTCCTTTATACTCTTGAACAAGTCGTATTTCATTATCGTGGCATTTATTGCCGTTGCTGCCCACGCCCATGCCCGCAGCGTGATGGCCGAGTCGCCCAGGTTTATAACCCTGATCACCACCTCGGGCACAGCAGCCTTCTTTTCCTCCTCCGAGCGATGGTCGATGAGCATGGGGTGCTTCATTATCTCCTCGCGCATCACGCTGATGGCGCGGTCCAGGTTGGTGTCGTAAGAAACGCCGATGTCGATAAACGAGCATGTGGACGAGTCGCCATACGAGGAGTTGATTATCGTGGCCGAATTGATTTTGCTGTTAGGGATAAGAATCATGCGGTTTTCGATATTGCGTATTATCGTGTGGCGCAGTGTTATCTCGATTACGGTGCCCACCACGTCGTCGTCCACACGGATGAAGTCGCCCACCTTAAACGGCCGGGTGAAGATGATGAACAGTCCGCCTACGATATTCGACAGAGCCTCTTGCGAAGCCAGACCAACAGCCATGGCAAGGATTCCGGCACTGGCAAGGATGGAGTTGCTTATCTTTTCCATGCCCGGAATTAGCGAGAGGAATGTGGCGCAACCTATGATGTAGATTGCCGTTACCACGATTTGCTTCAGAAACATCACCTTTGTTACGTCCATTCCCTTTTCCGCCTGTTTTCTCATGGTGTGGCGGAAGATGTATTTGGCGAGAGCCGTGAGCACCCTCACCACGAGGTATATCACCACAAGTTTTATGCCGAAGATGATGGCATCTTCGAGCCTGATGTTCAGGTGAGCCTCGTTCATCAAGTGCTTGAGCGAGTGTTCGGGCACTTTTTCTATGGCAGTTATGGATTGAAACAGGTTTATCATAATTTTGTGATTACGGGGTAATAGAATCAACAATATTAATAGGCTATATAGGACTAATAAAACAGATATGCCCAATAAGAGAGATAAGCCCAATAGGAACAGATAGCCCCAATAAGAACCCATCCCCCCAAGCCAATCACTCCCCTCCCTACGGGGGAGGGGGAAGCCGCCTTTGGCGGCGCGGGGGAGGGGCTTTTAATACGACGCTGTGCACGGTATGCCCATGGCGATAACCCTGTCGCGGATGGCGTCGAGTTCCTCGTGCGAAGCCTTCAGCAGGTCGTGGTCGGGAGTTTCGCGGTCGATGGTATACACCATCACCTCCATTGGCTGGATGCGCTTCACGGCATCGAGCCACGGAGCGATGTATTCCTCCTTCACGTTGTTCACGTCTTCGCCGTTCATCATGCCCTTCATAAACATAGTCTGTATGATGACGTGTCCGTGGAACGACTGCAGGCTCTCGATGATGTCTTCCACGTTGTAGCTTGGCTGCTGCGGACGGTCCACCTTGCGGATGTAGTCCATGCTCACGGTGTCGAGCTTCAGAATGTTGTTGTCCACGCGCATCAAAGCCTCGTGCACCTGTTTGCGGTGGAGCATTGTGGAGTTGCTCAATACCGAAACCTTGGCATCGGGGCAGTATTTGTCTCTCAGCCGGATGGTGTCGCCGATAATCTCGGCAAAATGCGGATGAGCCGTAGGTTCGCCGTTGCCGGCAAACGTCAGCACGTCGGGCTTCGGTCCGTGTTCCGCCATATCCTTCAGTTTCGCTTCGAGTGCGGCGGCAACCTCCTCGCGGGTGGGTCGCGGCAGGGATGGACGCCTGTCGGCATTGAATCCACATTCACAATAGATACAGTCGAAGGTGCACACCTTTCCGTCGGCAGGCTGCAAGTTTATTCCCAACGACACACCGAGCCTGCGGCTGTGTATCGGTCCGAATATCGGAGATGGATATATTACTGTACTCATAGTGCGGCAAAAGTAATATATTTAATGAAGAAACAAGAATTTTACTTTATAAATTTCTTGCCGTTCACGATGTATATCCCCTTGGGCAGCGACGAGATATTGTTTGCGCCGGCAATCCTTTCGCCGTTCAGCGAATATATGCCGTCGGCAAATCTGCCGATAGTCTGGACGCCGTCGTTTGCCGTGATGTCGCTGATGCTCGTGGCGTCATCCTCAATGCCGTTGATGTTGAGCTTCAGCTTGCTCAGGTCTACAGACTGTCCTGTCGTAGGGTCGGTGTATTCAAACCAGCAGCGCATGCCCCTGAGCCCGTAGCCCTTCGACATATCGGGCACCCGATACATCACGTTGTCTTTCATGATGTAGCAGTTGCCGCCCTTCAAAGTCGGTCTGCCGTCGATAATGGAGTTCACTCCATCGGTTGTGGTGTATGTCTTGCACAGAGTGCCGCAGATAGTCATCGTGCCCAGCGTCTCCGTGTCGTTGCCCGTTGCATAAGACGCCACATAATTGGGATAATCCGTGGATATAGGATAATAGTATTCATCCGTCGTTCCGCTCTTCAGTTTCTTTCCGGCAAGCGTGGCGGCACCGAAATCGAAATGGTTTTCGCTTACAGTCTTTGTCACGGTAGTGCCGTCGTTGAGATTGATTGAAACAGAATATTCCTTCGACGTGCCCTTCTCGTTGTCGGGCTTTATGATATAAGGAGTGTATGCACGCAGCAATACGCCGTCGGCGTTAGGCTCCTCGTAGGTGAAGAGGATATTCTCGTCGGTCAGGGCATACAGTTTGGCGAGTTTCGTGTTCTTGCCGAAAGCCTCCTTCACCTGAGTTTCCGTGAGCGCCACGGGCAGGATGATAGTGTTCCAGTTGTTGCCTCTGTCGCCCTTCGAGAATGTGCGCTCCAGATGCAGCGGCTGCAGGTCGTAGGTGTATTTTGCCTTCTCGATATAGTCGAGGTCGGTCCAGTTTTCGCTGAGCATAAGGTCTGGCAGCACGTCAGTTCCGTTGAAGAGCAAATGGAAATCATCGAATATCGTGATCTCGTCCTTCGGGCTTACAGTTTTATTCGTTGTTTCGTCGCCCGTCTCATCCTCAAGCAGCGGCACAAGACTTGCCTCCTCTGCCACTTCCACTCCGAAGCGCAGCGTTACAGGATTGTTGTCAGAAGCATCGCGGATAAAAATCTTCACGCTGTTCTTGTATTTCTCCACATATTTTCCATCGTTGAGGTTAAGGTCGTTAATCTCCAATACGGCGTTGTACATCGGCATCCCGTCGGTGTAAGGCCAGCCGAGCTGATAGTCGCTTGGCTTGTTGAATCTTGCAATATCGTCGTTGGTCAAAGCGGTGAGCGTCTTGCTTATCGGCTCCGACACCTGGTTGTTGTCCACCCTCTGCACGAAGAGCTTTCCGTTGGCGTTTGTCATTCCGCCACACTGTATGGTGTACCATCCCTGTCTATACACCTTGACATCCTGATACAACCTGCCTCGTCCGCCGTTGTATATCATTGCGCCCAAGGCTCTGGCGTGATTGCTCAACATATTGTTGAGAGCTGTAGAATTGCCGTTATAGGTGTCGGTATATTTTTCATCCTTAGGATTCGTCTTGTAATACGTGTCCAAACCTATTTTCAGAGTTCCAGTATCCTCCAAG
>CAKQDG010000023.1 GCA_934219025.1 uncultured Prevotella sp.
GGAATGCTGTTGCATCAACATTTGTCAGTGTTAGCGAACGGGTAGACGATTTGTTTGATGTCATATATTCCACCTTGAGCATATCGCCTGCCTTACAGTCGGGGATTGTTACGGAACAGGCGTCGCCGAGCCAGAGAGTACCGGTACTTCCACCGAGACGAACATTACCGTTGGAGTTTGCCGTAACGGTAAAAGTCAGATTTTTGGTTGTTTCAAGTTCTGTCCCGTTAGCCGTCAAAGGGGCATTATCAAGTGCCTGTAAATAGCAGTACCGACTCTTAGAGTCAACCTTCCAATTGGCGTCAGCCTTTATGTTTGTAACATCCTGCGTAGAAACCGACGTGAGGTTCCATCTTCTCACTTCCCTATCGGTGTCGGCATCTTGAGCATAGGCTGTGGCAAAAGCCGTTGCAGCCATTGCTGCCATAATAAATTGTTTCATTTAAAATTATGTTTAATAGATTGTTAGATAATATTAGTCGAAACAAGTTCTTCAATTAGATTATTTTTTGCAAATATATATATAAATTCTTAAAGGCTGTCTATATAAATATAAATTTGCCAACGTAAACGTTTGCGCTGGCAATAATGTTTTACCGAAACCAGCATACTAAGAATCAAGATTCGCCCAACGAAGAAAAGGTGTAAAGGAAAATCTGCAAAGCATGAAGGTGTAAAGTAAAAAATCTGTCAAGACATACAAGGTGTAAAGTAAAATCTGTCAATGCGAGGGTATACTATTTCGCAGACTTCTTGCTATACTTCTTGATTGCGCTATAAGCATCTACAAGACCAAGCTCACCTGCAAAGCTCAAATCCTTGATGCCAGCTTCAACCTTATTATTATAGATATATACAAGTCCCCGATTGTAATAAGCCTCAACGAGATGAGTGTCGAGAGAGATAGCCTTTGTGTAGTCGGCTATAGCCCGCGGATAGTCTTTCTGACGTGCATAGACATTTGCCCGGTTGTAATACAGATAGGCATTGTCTGCATCAAGAGAGATAGCCTTGTCTATATCCCCAAGTACACGCAGGCTTTTAAACTGCACCGATTTACCTTGCGACTTGTCGAGGGTCTCCATCATCTGAAGACACACGGCACGCTGCCAATAGGCAAGCGACGAAAGGCTGTCGGTCTGTATATATGCAGAAAGATCGTTTTCGGCATCATAGTAATTTTGCAACACTGTGTATGCCACGGCGCGCTGAAGTAAAATTCCCTTGTCCACATTCAGATTCTTCGACATGTCAAGCTTGGCGGTCAGAGAGTCTATCATATTGAAATATTCCTTCGACTCACCCTCGCTTAAACTTTTTGGATTGCAGGTTATCTGGAGCGTGGAGTGTGAAGTGTGGAGTATGGAATGAGGCGTGTGGAATGAGGAAGGTGAAGTATTACCGGATTTTTTTTGCATTGCAATCTCCTTGTTGAAATTATCCACACTTTCGTCCGATGCTACGTATGACTTTACCCCATTGGCATATTGCAGATACGAGAGCTGATACATCGGCATAAGCTCGATGTCTACCTTGCGGTTCTGAACACGTCCACGATATGAGTTTTCATATTCTATACCTACATTCTGATTGTCTTCAACCGCAAGCTGATTGTATTTGTCAAAGTTTATCTCACTGCGTTTTCTTACGTTGCGAATCTTGCTCTTGTTCCATCGAGGCTGATATCCGTTAGACTTGTCAATCTGTGCCTTCATTATGCGAAACTCGTCTAATTCGGCCTTTCCTGTCATGCCAAGACGTCGATAGCAGCGGGCACGACTTTGCAGTCCTATCCAGAAGTTAGGAAACTGGCTGATAAGATTTGAATAGTCGGCAATGGCACCACGCAAGTTGCCGATGCGTTCACGCAGCAGGGCACGGTTGTAAATTGCCATCACGTTGCCAGGTTCGAGTTTTATTACGAAATCGAAATCCTCCACGGCACGGTTGTCGTCGCCCACTTGAACTCGCAACTGTCCACGATTGTAGTGAGCAAGAAAATTGTTTGGTTCAAGTTCTATAGCCTTGTCGTAGTCGGCAAGCGCACCGCGCAGGTTGTTGATATTGTAGCGTGCAAGGGCACGATTCACATAATAGTTTGTATTTGTGGGCTTGTAATGTATTGCCTTGGTGAGTTGTTGGTCGGCATCGCGCCATTTTGCATGCGAAAGACTTATCATTGAGCGCACAGCCCAGGCATCTCCGTCGTAAGGATTGAGCTCAAGTGTTTTGTCGATGTATTTTTCCCCTTCCACCGTATCCTTCTGCTGAAGACAAAGTTCTGCTTTCAGGGCATAGGCCTGAGAATAAGTGGCCCAGCGTTTCATCATGATATCGAGATCGGCAGACGCTGCTTTGAAGTCTTTGTCTTCTATACGGCAAAGCACACGGTTGTACCACAGACTCTTGTTGTCCGGCTCATATTCTATGGTCTTGTCGTAATCAGCTATTGCCCCCTTGAAATTATTCTGTTTTATACGGCAAAGTCCCCTAAGTTCAAACAATACTGGCACGTATGGGTTTAGTTTTATCGCCTCTGTGCAATCTGCCTCAGCGCCAACGAAGTCGTCAAGACGAAACTTTGCCTCTCCCCTGCCGAACCAAGGTTCATAAAGATAAGGTTTTGCCGTTATCGCACGAGTGAAATACTGTATCGACAAAACATAATCCTCATAATATAGCGCATTCTGCCCTACCCTAATCAAGCGGTCGATATTATACTGAGCATGGGCAAGGGTAAAGGAAAAAAGGAAAATAAGGGAAAGAAATAATTTTCTCATAGAAAAGCCCCCTCCAACTCCCCCAAGGGGGAGAGAACTGATAAAACAAATATTTCAAAACCATACTGACTAAAGGGATTATTCCATCCCCCGTACACAGAGAAAGAGAAAAGATTTCTTTTTCTCCATATTCCAAAAACCAACACCCCCCCTTTCCCTACAATCATGGTGCGGGGGGGGGGCGGTTTTTATTTTCTCGGTGCTTTCGTACGATAAGCACAACGGAAACGTCCCTGAAGCAACGCTTTCAACTTGTTTTTGATGAGTTGCTTGCGAAGCGGAGAGATGCGGTCGATAAAGAGTTTCGTGTCGAGATGGTCGAACTCGTGCTGCATAACACGAGCCAGATATCCATCTACCCATTCGTCGTGTGGCTGCAATTCTTCGTCGAGATACTGCACATGGATGCGTGTGGGTCGTGTTACCTTCTCTGATATGCCTGGCAACGAGAGGCATCCCTCTTCGAGAGATTCTGTGTTCGTATCATCGTATTCAAGGATATGCGGATTAATAAATCCTTTCTTGAAACCTTTGTATTCGGGGAAATCCTCCGACAAGACATCGAGGTCGATTACCACAACCCGGATGTTCAGTCCAATCTGCGGAGCGGCAAGTCCCACTCCGTTAGACTCCTCCATTGTTTCAAACATATTTGCTATCAACTCCTTCAAGTCGGGATAGTCTGTAGGAATATCAACCGATTCTTTGCGTAGAACCGGCTGACCGTATGTATAAATAGGTAATATCATCTTCTTGATTCCAAATAACTTTGCAATATTATAGTTGCACTGATTTCATCAACCAGCGCTTTGTTCTGCCTTGCTTTTTTTCCGAGTCCCCCGTCAATCATGGCTTGATGTGCAAGCACCGAGGTGTAGCGCTCGTCGTAAAGTACAATCGGCGTGGCCTGGCGTTTTTTCCACCGCGCAACGAATTCCTTCACACGCGCCAAATTTTCGCTGGGCTGTCCGTTTGGCTGTTTCGGCTCGCCTATGACAATAAGCTCCACTGGCTCTGCATGTACGTATTTATCAACGAAATCATACAGTTGAGCAGTAGGCACCGTTGTTAGCCCGTTGGCAATGATCTGCAACGGGTCGGTAACGGCAAGACCGGTACGTTTCTTTCCGTAGTCGATAGAAAGTATGCGTGCCACAGTTATTATTTGTTATAAAGCAACCATGCGTCAGGATACTGACCGCGAATCTGGTTACGGCTTTGCACAGCCTCGTTCTTCGTGTCGAAAGTTGAAGCGACAACACGATACATTCTCGTTGAAGCATCATAAGCCACCTGTGCGTCATAGCCCTTGTTCTTGAGTTGTCCCTGCATGCCCTCAGCATTTGCCTGAACGGAATATGAGCCAACCACAACGCTGAAAGCCTTGAGTCCGGCACCGTTTACTACCGAATAGTTGCCCTGGCGAACAGGCACATTGTCTGTATTGTCCACAACAACAGTCTCCGTGGCAGGCTTCTCCACAACTGGAGTTACCACAGCCACCTCTTCCGTAGGCTGTTCCGTGGCAGTATTGTTTGCATCGGCAGCTTGAGCCTTTTCATACATTTTACGGTAAGCTTTCTCTGATGAGCCACAACTTGCGAAAGCCATTGCAAGGCACAAGCCTGCACATACTATAGCATATTTCTTCATTTCTATTTTGTTTGATATTAATACTCTACATAATAAATGTTTTGCGAAATTACACAAAATAGGTAGAATTTTGCATGGTTTGCCACATAAAGTTTGTTAAATGAACAAAATCTGATGTAGAAGAGATAAAAAACATGGAAAAAACTTGCGATAAAGGAAAAAAGAAGTAACTTTGTGGTAAACTTATTATTAATTTAAATATCGAAGATTATGAAAACATTAGGCTACATTGGAGCATTCCTCGGCGGAGCTCTGGCAGGAACAGCACTCGGACTTTTGCTTGCACCTGAAAAGGGAACTGATACAAGAGAGAAAATTACTGACGCTATCGACGACTTCTGCAAGCGCCACAAGATAAACCTCACACGCAAAGAGATGGGCGACCTTGCCGACGACATCAAGGATGCTCAGGCTGAAGCAGAAGAGGTTTAACCCGTAAAAACTGCAGGGAAAATCTGCGAAAGGACAAAGAGAATCAATCTATAAAAAAGGAAGGTATGTTTTCGAGCGACAAAAACATTAATATCATTGGCAAGCTTGTGGAAATTGCCCGGCATTATCTGAAGCTACAGGGGGAATACATCAAGCTTGGCGCCATAGACAAGACGGTGAGACTGGTAACGGCGCTCATCATTGTTGCCGTATTGTCGCTGATAATTATCCTCGTGCTGATTTTTCTCTCTCTTGCCGTTACGGTGGCGCTGGCAAATGCCGTGGGATATGCTTGGGCATTCTGCATCGTGGGCATTTTCTATTTTCTGGCTTTCATCATATTTATTCTTTTCAAGAAGCAGCTGATTGAAAAGCCGCTTGTGAAATTTCTCACCACTTTACTTATGGAGAATTAAGTTATGGCTAACAGCAACGAAAACAGGACTCACTACAAATCGCTCGATGACATAAGCTTGCGCAAGGCTGAACTACTCGGCAAGATCCGGAAAGACCAAGCTGAGATGGGAACACTTTGGAACGAGATGTTCCAGCCGGAAAAAAAATCCAAGAAGAAAGGCATGAACCTGCAAAGCATAATGAACACCGGCATCGGAGTGCTCGACGGCGCTCTCTTTGCATGGAAGCTTTACAGGAAGTTCAAGAAATAGGTATTCCACCATTTCTGTCTGTCTAAGTTTCTTTACAAAAATAAAAAAGGCTGAATTCCTTTTATGGAATCCAGCCTTTTTTTATTTAAGCGCAGAGGCAATGACTTACCGCTGTGAGAGCCTGAGAATGGTTCTGCAACTTCTTATTTTACCGGACTTATAGAAAAGAATGAGAGCAGTACCAAAAGTTCTAAGCACTTTGGTACCGACAGTACAGCTATGCGATACTCCCGGTCGAGCAATGTTGCAACATCGTTATACCGATGCTGCACAACTTTGAAATGGAGGTTTGCATTCGTAAAGACATCAGTTTTTCTTCAATTTCTTCAGTCTTCGCTTTGCCTCCGGAAAGTCCGGACATAATTTCAGAGCTTTCTCATAATTGGCAATCGCAGCGTCTGCCATGTGTTCCGCCTCACATTCCTTGCCGAGCATTACATATTCCACAGCGAGTTTTTTCAAGAACTTTTCCTGTTCTTTTTTCTCGTTGCGCAGTTGCAGATTTTCAGCTCTAAGAGTATTAATGATATTGAGTTTCTTTCGTATAAAACGTCGCACGAGCGGTTTTTCGATGTCATAACGACTGTGTATCGCCTTGAAGAAATTGGAAAGGAACCCATCGAAGTCGCCCTGGTCAAAGCTCTTCACGGCATCGTGGTATTCACGGTCTGCCTTTGATTCCGTCAGGGCTTTGTTTATAACAGTCTGGTTGTTGTAGTTGCGCGAGAAGGCCACGACTTCTGACTTTACAAATATGTCGCGCCTTCGAACAGGTTCTTTCAGGCTGATACCCTCGAGCGAGGTGCAACGCGAAAGTGCTACATATGTTTGTCCACCGGCAAAAACTCCCCCCGTGAAATCAATATTCACACGTCTGAAAGTGAGTCCCTGACTCTTGTGCACGGTGATTGCCCATGCCAGACGGATAGGAAACTGCACATAGGTTCCTATCTCTTCTTCCTCTATTTTCTTTTCTTTCTCGTTGTATGTGTAGCGCACATTGCTCCATGTGGCACGCTCCACCTCAAATTCCTTTCCTTCATCGGTTACGACATACAGTATGCCTTCGCTTTCGTCGATGGCTTCTATTATGCCCAATGTGCCATTGACCCAGCGCTTGTCCATGTCGTTTTTAATAAATATCACCTGTGCCCCGACTTTTATGTCGAGCTGTATTGGCGTGGGCAAGCTGCTCTCCGGAAATTCACCGTTTATCACACCCAGAAATTCTGTCGGTTCGCCGGGCAGTTGTTGTAGTTTCTGCTCGTTGATATGGTCTACGGTGTCGCGCCGCGTTGATAGCGTGATAGCAAGGGCATTGTCGTGTATGTCCACCTGGGCATTCACCCTGTTGTTAAGAAGACTGAGGTCGGCATCTGCCACGGCATTTGTACGTATGTGGTCAAGAATACTGATGAAGGTGGGATCAGACTGTCGATACACCTTACGGAGTTCTATGCTGACAAGTTGAAATTCGCGAAACACATGGGCATCAAAGAAATATGCCGAGGGATAGAACGGGCGCAGAAACTGTCGGTCTTCCTCTCTTACCACAGGTTCAAGCTGGTATACATCGCCCACGAGCAGAAGTTGCTTTCCGCCAAATGGTTCGCGCATATTGCGGGAATAGATGCGCAACACCTTGTCTACAAAGTCGATAATGTCGGCTCGCACCATACTTATCTCGTCGATTATTATCAGCTCCACTTCGCGCAGAATCTTCCGTTTTTCGCTGTTGTATTTCAGTGTCTCCTTTATGTTGCGGTTGGAGAAACGGGAGTCTGTGGGGATGAGCGGATGAAATGGTATCTTGAAAAAACTGTGCAACGTTGAGCCGCCGGCGTTTATTGCCGCGATTCCAGTTGGTGCAAGAACAATGTGTTTTTTCTTTGTGTGCTGGCAGATGTAGCGCAGGAATGTAGACTTACCCGTCCCCGCCTTTCCTGTGAGGAAAAGCGAGCGGCGGGTAAAGTTTATGATTTGGAGTGCCTTTTGGAACTCCTCATTCGTCGTGTCGATGATATTTTCAGAATCTTTCAATCCTTCAGTCTTTCAATTCTTCAGTCTTTCAATTTTTGAATTCTCAAGTCCTTCAGCAGTTAGAAATCATCAAGCGACATCTGCTGGTTTTTCGACTTCTGGTGTTTAGGTGCACTTTCGCCCGAAGCTTTCTGTTCTGTCGAAGCACCTGAAGAATGACCTGTCGCCGCAGAATGGGTTGCCGCAGTGCTCTCGTGAATTTCGTTTCCGTTTTCGTCGAGTTCCACCACATCTTCCATCTCGCCAATAACCTGAGTACTGTCGATGCGGGCTGTATCGCGGCGTGCCGGCGAATAACTTGCACAGTTATACATGCCATAGGCGATGTCGTCATCATGAGGCTTGTCAAACTTGGCATGGTATTGTCTGAAAGCAGGGTCGCCCATAACCGACTGTATGAAGTATCCACACACGGGCAATGCCGTGCGGCTACCCTGTCCCAAGGCTCCCGTGCGGAAGTGTATGCAGCGGTATTCACCTCCAACCCATGCTCCGCAAACCAGTTTAGGGCTCACACACATGAACCACGCATCAGAGTGGTTATTGGTGGTTCCGGTTTTCCCTCCGAAATCCGTGTCGCGGGCCGTGTCGGTGTATGCCCAAAGGCTTTGTGATGTTCCGCCAGGCTCACGCATACCGCCAATCAGAAGTTGCTGCATGAAGAAAGCGCTCTTGTATGGAATAGCCTGCTCCTCGTCGTGGGCTGCGGTGTAAACCTCCTTGCCGTCTTTGTCCACAATCTTCGTTACGAGCACCGGGGCAACATGCTTACCGTTGTTTGCCACGCAGCAATATGCATCAACCATGTCTATCAGTTTCACGTCAGAAGAACCAAGAGCAAGCGAAGGAGTATTGTCAAGCTCGTTTGTTATACCCATCTGGTGTGCCGTGTTTATGATGTTTTTCATTCCCATCTCGTTTCCAAGACGCACGGCAATAGAGTTGATACTCTTTGCGAAAGCACTCTTCAGCGGAATAGAGTCGCCAGAGAAACGCCCGTTGGCATTGGTTGGAGTCCAAATGGTATTTTCATGCTTCTTCTTGTCGTATACTTCCATACGGATATATTCGTCACGGCGCTTATCGCAAGGTGTGAGTCCCTGGTTCATTGCCTCTGTATATACAAATAGCTTGAATGTGGAACCCGGCTGACGGTCGGCAGTAACCTTGTCGTATTTCCATGTGTCGAAATCAATATCGCCCACCCATGCTTTCACAGCACCGGTCTGCGGCTCCATTGCCACAAAAGCACAGTGCATGAACTTGACCATATAGCGCACGGAATCAGCCATACTCATCTCCTGTTCAACAGTTCCCTTTTCGTAGTCAAAGAGTTTTACCTTGTGCGGTTTGTTCACATAATACTCCACGGAGTCTGGACTGTTCGGGAAGCGTGCGAGCAGTTGCTGGTAGCCAGGCTGCTTTTGCAAGATGCCTTCAATGAAGCCCGGAATAACATTTCCGTTTTCGTCGCGCCAAGGGTCCTGTCCGCTCCAGTGGCTGTTGAAATTGCGCTGCACCTGCCGCATCTGTTTAGTTACAGCAGCTTCGGCATATTTCTGCATTCGCGTGTCTATTGTCGTATAGATTTTCAAGCCACTGGTATACAGGTCGTAGCCATTGTCCGAAAGGAATTGTTTAATGTCTTTATCCTTTGCAATAGCCTCGCGGAAATATTTTGCCTGTCCGTCATAATTCTCCTCAAGATTAAAGTCGAGTGTAATCGGAAGGTTTGACAATGAATCACATACGGAGCGCGACAAATCTCCATGGGTTACCATATTGTTCAACACCACGTTGCGACGGTTCTTACTGTTCTCCGGATTTGTTTTCGGATTATAATATGTCGTGGCCTTGAGCATTCCCACGAGCACGGCTGCCTGTTCGGTTTTCAGCTCTGCCGGTGTAGTGTTAAAATAAGTCTTTGCCGCTGTTTTTATACCATAGGAATTTGACCCGAAGTCCACCGTATTGGCATACATCGTGATTATTTCTTTCTTTGAATACACGGTTTCAAGCTTTACGGCTATGATCCATTCCTTGCTCTTCATAATAAGGATTTTCAATCCCGGAATCTTGCCGAGCAATCCCGTAGAATAGTTTTTTCTGACACGGAACATGTTTTTTGCAAGCTGCTGCGTGATTGTCGATGCTCCACGTGCACCATGGTGCGTTGCAGCATCTTTCACGGCGGCAAACAGTCCTATCGGGTCTATTCCCATGTGCTTATAGAAGCGTTCGTCTTCTGTATCCACAAGTGCCTTGAAAAATGAAGGGGCTACTTCCTCATACTTCACTGGGGTACGGTTTTCATTGAAATACTTTCCGATAAGTTTTCCGTCGGCACTGTAAATCTCTGAAGCTTCGCTCACTTGCGGGTCGCAGATTCCCGAGAAATAACCAGGCGAACTGCCAAAGAGCCACAGAAAGTTGATGTCTACCATACCGAGGTAGAGGAAAAAAGCCACAATGCATGAACAGAATCCAATGCCGGTCTTGGTATACCATGACTTTCCTTTGTATAGATTCTTATACCAGTGGCAGAATCTTATAAAATTCTTCCACGTGTAAGTCAATACAACTTTTATTTTCTTAAACATAATCAATATTATTTGTCGTTATACTGCAATAATAGGTACAAATATACAAATTTACCTTTTATCTAACCAAAGGATTCTATGTATTTTATGATTTCTTCAATGTTGGCGGGATGAAACCATTTAATTTCCGGGTCGCGACGAAACCATGTGAGCTGCTTTCTGCAATATTTCCTGGAATCGCATTTTATCCGGAATATAGCCTCGTCGAGTGTGCAATGGCCGTCAAAATATTCAAACAGCTCTTTATAGCCTACTGTGTTCAGAGCGTTTAGACCTTTTTGCGGATATACGCTGCGGGCTTCGTCCACAAGCCCATGTTCAACCATATCCTCCACACGCTGGTTTATACGATTGTAGAGTTCATCGCGCTCACGGTTGAGTCCAATTTTAATAATGTTGAACGGGCGAGCCTTCTTTTCGTTTTTTCGAAACGAGGTATAAGTCTGTCCTGTCATTATGCATATTTCAAGGGCATGCACAACACGCTTCGGGTTTTTCTTGTCTACAACGGCATAATACTCCGGGTCAAGACGGCAAAGCTCCTCACACAATTTTTCCAGTCCCTCTTCCTCATAGCGTTTCTTCATCATAAGGCGCGTGGCATTGTCCACTGTCGGTATATCGTCTATGCCGTTGCACACCGAATCGATGTACATCATGCTTCCGCCAGTCATTAACGCCAGATGCTGATGTGGCGAGAAATATTCCTTGAGCAAATTCATCACGTCTTCTTCATACATAGAGGCACTGTAGTAGTCTTTTAAGCTTAGTGTACCTACGAAATAGTGTTTTACTCGCCGCTGCTGTTCTATGCTTGGGGCTGCTGTCCCAACGGGTATCTCCTTGAACAGTTGTCGTGAGTCTGCGTTAATGATTGGAATGTTGAAATGTTCCGCGATGCGAAGACACAATTCTGTTTTTCCAACTCCTGTCGGACCGAGAATGACAACCAGTGTGTTGCTATTACTATTGTTCATACCTATAAAAAATGTTTGAAAGATTTCAGTTACAAATCTGCCGAAGTCTTTCAAACACTGTTTTTCTTTTCTATATTCAATTACATGTATTGTTATCTGACAATACCTCGCTTTGAAGATTCAACAAAGCGTATTATATAATTTATCTCCTCACAATCAGGAAGGTTTTTGCGAATTTCTTCTATACCTTCCGACATCAGTCCCTTTGAATACAGAAGTCGGTATGCCTCGTGTATCATCTGTATCTTTTCGTTGCTGAAACCGCGGCGGCGCAACCCGATGAGGTTTATTCCGCAATATTTTGTCGGGTCTTTGCCTGCAATGATATAAGGCGGAATATCTTGACTGAAACGGCATCCGCCCTGAATCATTACATATCCGCCGATATGGCAGAACTGATGGCACAACACTGTGCTGCTGACAATGGCATTGTCGTCAATTACCACTTCTCCTGCAAATTTTGTGGCATTACCTATTATGCAACCGCTACCCAACACGCAGTCGTGGGCCACATGAACACATTCCATAAGAAGATTGTTGCTGCCAACGCGTGTGGTGCCCTTTGAAGCTGTTCCACGGGAAATCGTTACATTCTCACGGATGCTGTTATTGTCGCCCACCTCGCAAGTTGTCTCTTCACCGGCAAATTTCAAATCCTGAGGCTTGGTACTGATACTTGCGCCAGGGAAAAATTCATTGCCACTACCGATACGGGCTCCTGTATGCACAGTTACACTGTTTTGAAGATTGTTGTTGTCTCCAATAACCGTGTTTTTGTCTATATAGCAAAAGGGACCAATTATATTGTTGTCTCCAAGCTTTGCCTCTGGATGAACAAAGGCTAAAGGACTTATCTGATTCATAACTTATAGTTTATTTTCAAGTCTTGTCATTTGTTTTTAACAATCTGCGCCGTAAATGTAGCTTCCGACACTACCTTGTCTCCTACAAACACATAGCCTTTCATTGAGGAAATTCCATGACGCACAGGGGCAAGCAGATCCACCTTAAACAGTAAGGTGTCGCCAGGCACTACTTTTTGGCGGAACTTTACATCGTCTATACGCATGAAATATGTGGACCAAGACTTAGGGTCCTCCAATGTGTTCAGCACCAAGAGTCCGCCACATTGTGCCATAGCCTCTATTTGAAGCACTCCAGGCATAACAGGTTCCTCAGGAAAATGTCCTTGAAAGAAAGGTTCGTTGCTTGTTACATTTTTCACTCCAACTATACTGTTTGCTCCAAGTGCAATTACCTTGTCTACCAACTGCATAGGATAGCGATGCGGAAGGAGTTCACGGATGCGGTTCACATCCATTATCGGCTGCTCATTGCAATCGTATATCGGCGCCTGCACTTCGTGCTTTCTTATTTCGCGACGCATCAGACGCGCGAATTTGTTGTTTATCGTATGTCCAGGACGAGTGGCTATTATGCGTCCCTTTATAGGTCTGCCAATCAATGCCATGTCTCCGATAATGTCGAGAAGCTTATGCCTGGTACACTCATTTTCCCACACAAGGGGCTTATGCTGTATGTAACCAAGCTTCGTAGCGTCAAGACGTGGCACTTTAAGAAAATCAGCCAACTGGTCAAGTCGTTCCTGTGTCGTCTGTCTTTCATATATAACAATCGCGTTGTCCATGTCGCCGCCTTTTATAAGGTTTGCCTTTAGAAGAGGCTCTATGTCGCGCACAAAAACGAATGTACGTGCCTGAGCAATTTCTGTGGCATAATCGTCCATATTGTCGAGGGTGGCAAACTGGCTATTTATGAACTTAGACTCAAACGAGCACATTGTCGTCAAGCTGAAGTTCTCGTCTGGTAAAATTGTAATACACGAGCCTGTCTCCTCGTCTTTCACCTCTATTTTATGACGGATAATATAATAGTCCTTAGGAGCATTCTGCTCTTCTATTCCTATCTCCTTAATTTTGTCTACATACATTGCTGCAGAACCGTCGAGGATTGGAAATTCCGGTCCGTTTACTTGTATCAGGCAGTTGTCAATGCCCATCGCATAAAGTGCAGACATACCATGCTCAATGGTTGAAACACGAACATCGCCTTTTCCCAAGACTGTGCCACGCTGAGTATCAACCACGTTTTCGGCTATCGCTTCTATTACGGGTTGCCCATCAAGGTCGATACGCTGTATTTTATATCCACTGTTCTCAGGAGCGGGGTTGAACGTCACCGTAAGACTTAACCCCGTGTGAAGTCCCTTGCCACAAAGGGCAAAGCTACCTTTTAGTGTTTTTTGTTTTGACATATATATTATATCTTTATTTTTCGTTCAATTTTTCTTCAAGCTCCTTAATCTGCTTCTGCAAATCGTTTATCTGAGCATACATTTCAGGAAGACGACGGAAAATTGCCTGCGACTTGAAATATTTTTTTGGTTCCATTGGAGGCGTACCGATAAGAGTCTGGTCGTCTTTTATATTTCCCGGAACGCCAGACTGTGCACCAAGAAATACTTTATTGCCTATTTTGATGTGTCCGGCAAGTCCCACCTGGCCGCCAAACATACACCATGAGCCAACCTTTGTGCTTCCGGCAATTCCTACCTGTGCCGACATCACTGTGTTTTCTCCTATATCTGTATTGTGGGCAATCTGAACAAGATTGTCAAGTTTTACACCCTTACGTATATACGTGCTCCCCATTGTAGAGCGGTCTACACAGGTGTTTGCGCCAATTTCAACATTGTCTTCAATCGTAACTATTCCTATTTGAGGAATCTTGTCATATCCTTCTGTACTCGGTGCAAAGCCGAACCCGTCGGCTCCTATTACTGAACCGGAATGTATTGTTACGTTGTTGCCAATCTTACATCCATGATAAATTGATACATTTGGATAGAACAAGCAGTTGTTGCCAATCTTGGCACCGTCACCTACAGTAACGTGCGGATAAATCTGACACCCTTCTCCCACCGTGGCATTTTCGCCGATACAAGCAAACGGAGCAATATAGCAGTTCTCACCGACTTTTGCTGTTGATGCAATACTTGCCAACGGACTTATCCCTGTCTTCTTGGGCTTCATCGACTCGTATAGCTGCAGTAATTGTGCCACTGCTTCATAGGCATTTTTCACTCGTATCAAAGTGGCTTTCACGGGGTGTTCAAGTTCAACATCCTCATTCACTAACACCACACTGGATTCCGTGTCGTAAAGATAATGGGTATATTTGGGATTTGACAAGAATGATATTGCACCTTTCTTGCCTTCTTCAATCTTTGCAAATGTATTGATTGTCGCATTTTCATCTCCTTCTATGCGACCATGTATGAACTCAGCAATTTGTTTTGCAGTAAATTCCATATTTCGTTTATTTTTCGTTTATTTTGCAAATATAATAATATTTATTTATAAATGGCAGCACACAGCTGCAATATTTACTTATTTTTCCGTTATTTCAATTTCTCTGCAAAGAAATCGGCAATTTGTCTAAGCAAATGGTTGCGTGTATTGCCTCCATATATACTATGGTTTCTGTTCGTGTATATATTCATTCTGAAGTCTTTGTCTGCCTGCACAAGAGCCTCTGTATATTCGAATGTATTTTGCGGATGAACGTTGTCATCAGCCAATCCGTGGCAGATAAGCAAACTTCCATGCAGTTTGTCTGCCCGTTTGATAGGATTAATATCATAGCCTGCCGGATTCTCGTTTGGGGTCTGCATATAGCGTTCTGTATATATAGTGTCATAGAATCGCCAATCGGTAGGTGGTGCAACAGCTACTCCAGCCTTGAAGACGCCACGTCCTTCACTCATACTCATCAACGTGTTGAAGCCACCGTAGCTCCATCCCCAAATACCTATTCTATTTTTGTCAACGTATGGCAAGTTGCCAAGATATATGGCAGTTTCCACCTGATCTTTCGACTCCAAATCTCCGAGTTTCAGATACGTGGATTTCATAAAATCTGACCCTCTTCCACCTGTGCCTCTTCCATCTACGCATACAACGATGAATCCTTTGTCTGTTAGATAATTATCATACAGACATCCTTGTCCCATAGACCCTACAGACCAAGAGTTTACAACCTGCTGACTGCCTGGTCCGCTATACTGCCACATAATGACTGGATATTTTTTGTTCGGATCAAAGTCGTGTGGTTTTACCATTATACCGTTAAGTTTTATTCCCTCAGAAGTAGTGAACGAGAAAAATTCCTTTTTCGCCAGGTCGTATGCATTTAGAGCATCCTTGAGTTCTCCGTTGTCATTGACTTTAGCGATTTCCCTGCCATTATTTCCACACATAGTGTATTCAAACGGGGTATTGCAGTCGCTCCAGCGTTTTACGAAAAACCTATACCCCTTGCTAAACGTGGCGCTGTTCCAACCTGCACGAGGAGTGAGACATTCTGTTTTTCCGCTCTTCCCTGTAACATACACTTCACGGTTCATCGGATTTTTTCCGGCAGCTTGATAATAAGTATTTCCCGTGGTTTCATCATAGCCATACACGTCAGTTACATCGTGGTTTCCTGTTGTAACCTTTTTCAATAAACTTCCGTTTATACTGTAAAGATACAGCTGCATATATCCGTCCCTGTCGCTCGGCAATAGAATATGACTGTCGGTAATCTTGATATTGTCCATCGCTTCTTCCGGAACATACTTGTTGCTTTTTTCCTTTATCAAGAGTTGCGCAACTGTGCTCCGCGGATTTACTGAGTATATTCCGAGCTGGTCTTGATGCCGGTTACTTGTAAAGACAATCATTTTCTGAGGATCTTTTGTCGCAAATATTCGTGGCACGTATCCGTCTTTGTCAATTGGAACCTGAAGTTTTCTGGTTTGACGAGACTGTATGTCGTAGCTATAAACAGCCACTTCAGAATTTCGCTGTCCCGCCTTTGGGTATTTATATGAATACAGCCCTGGATATTCGGCATATTGTTGATTCTCGGGATTCAGTCCCTTGAACATCTGCAAGGAATACTGCGGAACGTCTTTTTCGTCATATTTTATCCAGCAAATCATCGAACCGTCGGCATTGAACGTAAGGGCTGAGTTAAAGCCGAACTCCTCTTCGTTTACCCAGTCAGGAATACCATTTATCAGTTCGTTTTTCTTTCCGTCTTTTGTCACCTGACTTTCCGCATTGCCATAGAGCAATTTCACCAGAAAGATATTATTGTCGCGAACAAATGCCACTTGCTTGCCGTCTGGCGACCATGTGGGTACCTGTTGCGGTCCATAGTCAGACAAGCGTTCAAGTTTCTTGCTTCCAATATTATAAATATAGTATACAGCCGTGAAAGAGCGTCGGTAAATCTTACTTGTCTTTGTCTGGATAAGGATTTTCGTTCCATCGGGACTCATGATATAGTCATCAAAGGAGTCAATCTTTTCGCCAACAGTATTGTTCACATCAAACAACGCGCCCACCTGTTTTCCTGTACGGAAAGAATATTTCACTATGCTTTTCCCGTCTTTGCTCACTTGCGTATAGCTTTCTCCGTCATCAAGGGCTGTAATACTTCCAATTCCCTTGGCGGCAAATTTTCCTGCCGTAATGTCTTTAAGAGAAAGGCTGTTTCCGGCGAATGCACTCGATATGCCGATAAGCACTGCTGCACACATCACTATAATTTTTTTCATAAATATCTTTATTTTATTTATATGTCTAAAAAAAGGCAAATTGCTTGTCTTCGGGCAAAGGTAACATTTTTATTTATACTATCACTTTGCTCATATTTAAAAGTTATTAATTATCTTTGCATTCGCAGCAGAAAAACGCTTTGCCGTATCTGTTTTACACTAAATATGTATTTTTGCATTGAATCCCATAAAAATATACTGCCCATAAACATGAACAACTATAATTCATTCAGCAATTGGATTAGAGAGGTATTTCCCTTCCGTGTCCAGAAGATTTCGATAGACGCTGGCTTTTCCTGTCCCAACCGCGACGGAAGATTAAGTTATGGCGGATGCACGTTTTGCGACAACCGTACATTCAACCCCTCTTACTGCAACAGGGAGCTATCTATAAAGCAACAGATTGAAGAAGGCAAGAAATTCTTTTCCGGGAAATATCCTGATATGAAATATCTTGCTTATTTCCAGGCTTTCAGCAATACATACGCCTCTGTGGATGTTCTGAGAAGAAGGTATGAAGAAGCTTTGAACTGTGAAGGAGTTGCAGGTTTGGTTGTCGGCACACGTCCGGATTGCATAAGCGATGATATTCTGGATTACCTTGAAGAACTTAATCGACAGACTTTCCTTTCGGTAGAATATGGAATAGAAAGCACCGACAACAGCACACTTTGTAGGATAAACAGGGGACACAATTTTGAATGTTCAGCCAAAGCAATAGAAATGACGGCAGAACGCGGCATCAATGTTGGCGGACACGTGATTGTGGGATTGCCAGGCGAAGATAAGGATGCAATAATCAAACAAGCAGAAAAGATTTCTGCCACGAGGTTGAATGTATTAAAGATTCACCAACTTCAGATTGTTCGCGGCACACGACTAGCCGAGGAATACTGCAAAAATCCGTTTCATGTCTTTACCGTTGATGAATATATAGAAATAATAGGTGAATATATCAAGCATCTCCGTAAAGACATCATAATAGAGCGCTTCGTATCACAATCGCCGAAAGGCATGCTTATTGCTCCTGACTGGGGACTTAAAAATTATGAATTTACGAACAAACTGAATAATTACCTCAGAGTTAACAATATTTTTCAAGGCGAAGCAATATAGTTTGTATTTTGCCGGATTCCGTTCAGTCAAAACAATTATATCTGTCGCTCCGGATAAACGACGCGATGTCTGTAGAAGGATTGTTTCGAAGGTATTTGTCAACAATACATACATATTTTGTCTTGAAACATTTGCTCTCAAGGATTTTGTTGCAGAGCCACATTATCTTTCCCACATGCAGGTCGCGCTCACGCTGCGGACGCTTCTCGAAATTCTGCATCGGATACAGACTCATAATATAAAAGCACAAAGCATCAGGAACAATGTTATTGCGGTTCATCGTCTTTCTCTGTGACAGAGGATAATACTTTTTGTACAACGGATAATTCTCGCCCAGATATTTGTCGATAGAGATGCCTATTGTTCCGTTACCTATTATAATACTTTGGTCAAGAGCGCCAATCTGCATATAAATCTTAGGTTTGTTTATATTGGGGATGTATGTCTTGAGATTTTCAAAAGCCTTGTTGAATCTACAGTTCAGGTCGTCGATACTTGCATATTTGGATTCAGCATCCGAAATCAAGGTCTGTAAGACGGAGTCTTGATAAAACGACAAGAATTTCTTGTTTATTTCCGGGTCGTCTATCTCTCCAAGCTTTAGAATATTCTCAATGAGCGTGCGTGTTTCAATGGGGTAATCTGTATTCATCTGCTGAAGGGCAGAAAAATCACTTGTCGTAAGGTATTGCGCTTCCAAACGGTCATAACGGCATATTTCCACCCCCTGTGTCTCTCCCTCTGTTATATTAAAGGGCTTTAATTTGAACTCACATGACTGGAGCACAAGAATAGCGGTAAATAATATGACTAATATTCTCTTCATTACAAAACAATTCGACAATTTCTTTTTGCAAAAGTACTAAAAAACATTATACACACCAAATATTTAGCTAAAAAAGACAAATTAAATAACTATTTAGACTACCGAATGTTTAAAATAGTATAATTACACATCAAATTCACATGCCCTCAACAAGGTTTACCATCGAAGGATAAAATTAAAATCGCAACGAAATAAGTCCGTTGCGATTAAAAAAACATACTTTACTTCATTTTGTTTGCACGAATGTCACAAGCCTACGCCTCCGGGTCAAGTCCTTCGAATATTCTTTTTTCCTTGCGCTGAGCAATAAGCCGGTTGAGTTTTTGCTTTCGCATCGGGTTCAGCCAGCGACGTGCATAAATATTAGGTATGGCAACGCCAATAGCTATACACAGGATTATGAGCGAGGCTTTTACAGCGTTTGAAAACGCCTCCGTGAGTTCACCCACGATGCCCTGCATTTCGATAAGGGCAAACAGAGCACGATACATCAAAACTCCAGGAACCATCGGAATGACGCTCGGTATCGAAAGGCAATGGTGTGGAGTGTGGAACACATGCACGAATTTCACACACACAACACTGATGAGCAACGACCCGACGAGCGAAGCCATGATTGGTCCTTGGTCAAGTCCGATATTATTGTTGCTGGCACCAAGGTTCACAAAATTCCTCGTACAAACAGCGATGATACCTCCTATGGCAACGACCCAGAGCAAACGTTTGGGAATATTGAAAATCATTGAGAAACCCATGGCAGATATTGCTGCAGCAATAGAATAGCTCAGATAGGTGTTGTGAGGCGTCATACTGAGGTCTTTTACAAAGTTGTCTACCCCACAAACCGTAATTGCCATTGATATTCCGAACGACATTGCCGTTACCATCAGCAACGTGTTTATTGCCCTGTTCAACCCCATTTCAATATGGTTTTCAATCATATCCGAAACAAAGTTTATCAGCGGAACGCCAGGAACGATGAACAAAGCGCATGCCATCAACGGATGCCATGGAGTGTCGGAATGCAATATTGTGGCAAGCCACTCCGGAAGCATGCCAACCACTTTTGGTGATATACTCAAAAAAGCAGAGAGCCAGGCAATGATTGTCGAAACAAAAGCAGCAATACCGATGTTCACATATCCGTTCGACCCTTTCTCGTTTAGATACGCCCTCAGTCTGAAACCTATTATTGCTGCTATAGAAGCATAGAAGAAAGCCGTCCAATCGCATCCGAACTGTATGCAGAATCCGCCACAAGCGAAGCCCGCACCTATTGCTACTTGATTCACAGTATAGTTGCGCGGACGAGTTTTGATTTTCTCCAGTTCCTCCTCATATTTATCAAGCGAGTAATCCTCCTTTATGGCGCGCCATGAAAGTTTGCTCACGGCAGAAATTGCCGTCATGTTTATGCCATGTTTGTCGCAGCGCTGGAATTTGCTCAGCGAATGTTCCTCGTCGCTAAGATTCACCTGTAGCATATTATATGTAACATGAATATGCAGGTTTTCCTCAGGCAATCCCAGATATGCCGCCGTTCGGTGCAGGTTTCTCAGGATTCTGCTTGTGTCTGCACCGCTTGCCACGAGCACTTCGCCCGTGCGCATAAGCAGGTCAAGTTCTCTTCTAATTTTCTTTTCTTTCTGTATTCTGTTTAGGTCTTCCATCATCTAATCCGATTATGCAAGAGGGTTCCACCCTTGAGCTTTTAGTTCAAATTCGTTTCCGTCTCGAGTCACGAGCATAGTTCCGAAATCCTTTTTTGTGATATGTCCTATCATCTTTACATCCTCCAGCTGCTGAATTTTGTCATGGTCGCCGATTGGCACGGTGAAGAGCAATTCGTAGTCCTCGCCGCCATTCAATGCACAAGTGGTAACGTTCATGTTCATTTCTTCCGCCATTACAGCAGTTTGGTAGTCGATAGGAATATTTTTTTCGTAAATTCTGCATCCACATCCGCTTTGCGAGCAAATATGCATAAGTTCACTGCTCAGTCCGTCGCTGATGTCCATCATGGATGTGGGCCGTATGTTCATCTCTTTGAGTTTAGCGATGACGTCGCCCCTGGCTTCCGGTTTAAGTTGCCGCTGAAGCAAGTATTCCTTCCCTGCGAAGTCGGGTTGGAAGTTTGCAAGTTGCTCAAGAGCCTTTTTGTCATTTTTCTTCTTCGCCTCATTCACCTGCTGGTAATACACGCTCTTCTCGCGTTCAAGCAACTGAAGTCCCATATAAGCAGCCCCAAGGTCTCCCGAAACGCAAATCAAATCCGTGTCCTGTGCACCGTTGCGGTATACAATTTCATTTTTGTCAGCCTCTCCGATGCATGTAATGCTGATTGCCATTCCAGTGTACGACGATGTCGTGTCGCCGCCAACGATGTCAATGTTCCATTTGTCGCATGCCATGCGCAAGCCGTTGTAGAACAGTTCCAAGTCTTCCACTGTGAACCGCTTGCTCAGTGCAAGGCTCACGGTCATCTGCCTTGGAGTGCCGCCCATAGCGAAAATGTCGCTGATGTTCACCATAGCCGACTTGTATCCAAGATGCTGCAAATCAATATAAGTCAAATCGAAATGCACACCTTCCATCAGCATGTCGGTTGTTACGAGCACTTGCTTGTCCGGGTATTGCATCACGGCACAATCATCTCCGACGCCCTTTACGGTCGAGGAGTTTTTGATTTTTATGTCATCGGTAAGGCGGTGGATAAGTCCGAACTCGCCAAGTTTAGAAATATCGGTCATATAATTGATAAAATAATAAAAACCATACCGAGTGTAGCAAGCAATCAGAATTGCCTGCTACACTCGACAAACGATATGTAAATGCTTTAAGCCCTGCGTATCATCTCGCGCATAATCTCCGTCATCAGAGGCTGTGCATTGTTTGCTGCCACCTGCACCTCTTCATGGCTCACCTCAACCGGAGTGTCTTCCAGTCCGAGGTCGGTGATTATGCTTATTCCAAAGGTCTTGATGCCGCAATGATGGGCAACAATAACCTCAGGAACGGTGCTCATACCAACAGCATCTGCCCCCATGCGGTGATACATCTTATACTCTGCCGGAGTTTCGAAGGTAGGTCCCTGCACTCCCATGTAAACGCCGTGAACCACGCGTATACCCTTTTCTTTGGCAATAGCGTCGGCCTCGGCAATAAGGGCATGGTCGTATGTTTCGTGCATATCCGGGAATCGAGGACCTGTTGGGAAGTTCTTTCCGCGCAACGGGTGCTCCGGGAAGAAATTGATATGGTCGGTGATGATCATGAGGTCGCCGATTTTGAAATCAGGATTCATTCCGCCCGATGCATTGGAAACGAAAAGAGTCTTTATTCCGAGTTCATACATCACGCGGATTGGAAACGTTACCTCTTTCATGCTATAGCCTTCATAATAATGGAAACGTCCCTCCATTGCCATTATATCAACGCCACCGAGTTTTCCGAAAATAAGTTTTCCGGCATGGCCTTCCACTGTTGAAACAGGGAAGTTTGGTATGTCCTTGTATGAATACTCATAGCTGTCAGTTATTTCTGAAGCTAATTGTCCGAGACCTGTTCCCAGGATTATTGCTGTTTTCGGACTTGTTGTCATCCTTTCTTTTAGCCAGGATGCTGTTTCTTGAATTTTTTCGTACATAGCTTATAATATTTTCTTTGAAATCTTCTTCCTGTTCAAGCATAAACTCCACTGCCACGGGCAAGACGAAGAGATGTTTCCTCACATCGTCGTCAAGTCCCTCCATGCCAAAGAGCCGTGCGTTGTCCTTTTCTGTCGTTATGATAATCTTGTCATTGCCGGGCATTTGGGCATATGCCTGGTTGATGCGGTCGATATCAGCACTTGTAAACTGGTGATGGTCGGCAAAAGTGAGCGGCGTGATATTTTTTGTAAACGGCTCAAGGTCTACAATCATTTGCTTTGGCGATGCAATTCCTGTGAGCAGCAGCACGTTGGTATTGCCGGTGATTGTATCGAGCGGTCTGTCTTCGCCGCAGTACACCGGTTTCAGGTTGTCATATTTCAGCGTTGTGAAATATAGCTTCTGATACGGAAACAAGTTCATTGTTTTTGTTATCACCCTGAACTCCATCGGCTTGAGATTGCGCGGACACTTCGTTACGATAACGATGTCTGCCCTCGACTTACCGTTTTTTGGCTCCCGCAGTCTTCCTGCCGGCAGAAGTTTGTCGTACATTATCAAGCGGTGATAATCCACAAGCAGGATGTTTATTCCCGGTTTCACGTAGCGGTGCTGAAAGGCATCGTCGAGCAATATCACGTCAGTGTCTTTAGTTTCCTCGCTGCCTGTTATCATGTCAATTCCGTGGCATCTGTCCTTGTCTACAGCAACGTAAATGTCAGAGAATTTCCGTTTCATCTGAAACGGTTCGTCTCCGATTTCTGCCATCGTGGTGTTTTTCCCCGCCAACACAAATCCGCGGCTTTTTCTTTTGTAGCCTCTGCTTAGAACAGCCACTTTCACTTTGCTGCGCAGCGAGTTGATAAGGAATTCCACGTGCGGAGTTTTCCCGGAGCCCCCAACGGTGATGTTTCCAACCGAAATCACGGGGATGTCAAAACTGCGACTTTTCAGGATGCCCAGGTCGAACATCTTGTTTCGCAGCCTCACGCCCATACCGTAGAGCCAGCTTAGCGGCAGCAGCCATTCGTTTATCTTTATGAAATCACCTTCCATCGTTTATTAGCACGGAGTGAGGAGGTAGGAGTGTGAGGTAAAAAAAACTCAACATTCCTAATTCCTCTTTCCTAATTCCTAATTATTTAATGTTAATGATATATGGTATTCGAGCCTGGATAGCCGACTGTCTGTTTATGTCTTTCAATAGCATAAATGCAGAATAGTAGTCGCCCATGGCAAGCCTCATCTGATTGTCGATATAGCTGCTAGACGAAGCACCGCTCATCAGTTGCTCCATCCAGTCTGCCTTTGCCGGATAATCCCCAACGCAATATTTCTCAACCTTGGCAAGTTTTGCAGCCTTAGCCACAGCATCGTCGAGTCCGCCGAGCTGGTCCACGAGTTTTATCTTCAGCGCATCCTCTCCGAGCCAAACATGACCTTGAGCGATTTTCTCCACCTGGTCAGTTGTCAGATGTCTGCCGTCGGCCACACGCTGTCTGAAGAGTTTATATCCCCTGTCGATATATGCCGAAAGATAATTCATCTCCGTTTCGTTAAACGGACGCGCCATTGTGCCGAAGCCGCCGTTCTTGTTGGTCTTCACCTCGTCAAACTTCACTCCAAGCTTTTGTGTTATCAGTCCGCTCATGTCAGGGAACATACCGAAGATTCCGATGCTTCCGGTAAGCGTGGTTGGCTCAGCCACAATCCAGTTGGCAGAGCAACTCATATAATATCCGCCCGATGCTGCCATTCCACCCATGGAAACCACAACCGGCTTTTTAGCCTTGAGCAGCTGCACGGCTCTCCATATCTGTTCTGAAGCGTAGGCACTACCGCCACCAGAATTGATGCGTATCACAACAGCCTTCACATCATCGTTGTCGGCAAGTTCCTGCAAGTCGCTGCTCACGGTCGTACCGTCTATCACGTCTTTTGTCTGCCCCATAACTCCGGCGGCAGCTCCGTCAACGATGTCGCCATAGGCATAGTACACAGCAATCTCGTCGCCGTCGCTGTCGCTTTCCGGAACATTTGTCATTCCGGCAATGCCCACAGTATTGAACTTGTCGTCTTTGTCCAGTTTCATAAGCCTTTTCACTTCGTCTTTTATCTGGTCGTGGTATAGAAGTTTGTCAACGAGTTTCATCGACACATAATCTTTAGGATCAGCAAAAGTTATCATGTTGTCAGCATACGCATTGAGCTGCGCCACCGTAACTTTGCGGCTCTTTGCCACTTCGTTGCATATATTCTTCCATATGCCTCCCACGAATGCCGTTACCTGTTCGCGGTTGGCATCGCTCATCTTGTCGCCGGTGAACATCTCGGTGGCGCTCTTGTATGCACCCACCTTAACCACTTGCATCTTCACGCCGAACTTGGCGAGAAAATCCTTCACATACATAGACTGCGAGTAAAGTCCGCTCCATTCTATCTGTCCGCTCGGGTTAAGATACACCTTGTCGGCCACCGAAGCCAGATAATATGAGCTCTGCGTATAAATGTCGCCATAGGCCACAATCCATTTGCCGCTCTTTTTGAAATCGAGCAAAGCCTTGCGCACTGCCTGCACGGAGGCATAAGAATCCGGTGAGAAAGCTCCGGCTTCTATATATATACCCTTAATCTTGTCGTTCTCTTTTGCCTTCTTTATTCCGCTGAGCAAGTCGTCGAGTCCGATAGTGTTTCCGGCATCTCCGGTGAGCTGCGACAAAGGGTTTTCATTGGAACGCTCCGCAAGCTGTCCGTTGAGACTTAACACAAACACGGTATTGTCTGCCACGTCTTTTGCCGCTCCTGAGGATGCCACCATCCCCACCAGACTCATCATTCCGAGAGCGCCTACTATTATGAAGAACACGAATATTCCCACTACCGTGGCGCCAACTTGTTTTAAAAAGTTTTTCATTTCCTTGTATTTTTAAGTGATCAATAATCTGCCGTTTATATTCTATACGCAAGCTCTTGGCGTTAAACTACACGGCGGCAGAATATTTTTCTTTTATTTCTCGATGTCCACTCTCACAGGATTGTCGATTTCGCGTTTCCACGCTTTCATCCAGTCGAACCATTCTTTATGGTTTTTAAAGCCGAACGTCTCCTTGTCGCAGGTAAATGCGATGTTGTATGTCAGCGACTTTTCGCCTTTCATTCCGATAACATAGAGATACTGGTCTTTTTCTGTGGTCGGTTCGCTAACAACATACTTTTCAGGCACGTTCACAGCCAGTCCGACAACGATTTTCGGCTTTCCGGCAATAGAGTCTTTTGCTCCGTTGGGCCAATTTCCGCCCCAGTCGCCCACGAGTCCCTTATGGTCAGAAAACATCTTGTCGTTGAGGTTTATCACTCCCGTGGCAAATTCAGCGCCGTCGGCTGGTGTGTCTTGATACACGTGGATTTCACAGTCGCGGTGTCCGGCATAGATTATCACATTCTGCCTAAGGTTGAAGGTGTTTTTGCCGAGTTGCCATCCCTCGTCTGTAAGTTCCACGATTGTTCTTACCGGACCGCTTGCCACCATTCGCTGCCCGCGCGATTTCACGGGGCTCACCATCGTTGGCTTCTGCCCGTCCCATCCACGGAGTGCTCCAAGTCCTACGGTTTGTCCGGCCCACAGCACATCGTCGCCATATCCGGCAGCCAGCTGCTCGTCGTCGGGATAAAACTGACTCTTTTCGAGTTCCAGTTGTTTTTTGTATTTTCCATACAGGTCATAAGTTTGCCTTTCGTCAAAATAAACGCGGTATGCGGCAAGTTCCGACTCGAAGTCTGCGCCGTGATGGTGCACCAGGTGAAACACGTCCACTCCTTCGGGAGCCGAAAGAGAATGGATGTAACCCGGAAATTTGTTTTTCTTTTTTGTCTTGAAATCCCTCATAATCATATCGCCGTAAGTGCGGCGCACGTAATTCCGCTCTGCTTTCTTCTCGGAATACAGTTCAACAGAAAGGGATTTCTTTTCCTTCGCATTCATGTCTACAACAAATGCAAGCTCATCGTTTTTCAAATCGCGGTTCAAGTCGTCGATTTGTGAAGGCAACTCATTGTCGCCGTCTTTCACCACGGCATCCACCACGTTAAACGGAATGTCTTTCAGCGACACTACAACAGGCACGTCCTTGCGGTCCACGCCCAGGGTATTTGTCAGATTTATCTTGATGTTTTTTGTCTCTGCATCTGCCGCCAAACTTCCGGCAAGGAGCAATGCAGCAACGAGAATTCCTGAGTATTTCATCTTAGTATTTTCAATATAAATTAAAATTCGGTGCTAAGTTACTGATTTTTTTCCGTACGAACAAATACTTTCCGCTTTTAGTTACAAATTAGGTTCATCCGGTATTTTGAGTGATAATATTTATTATCGGAAGTGGCAAATGTTTTTTTAGACGAAAACCAATAAAACACCCTCTGCCAAGTAAAGCCCTCGTTCCTCGGGCTTACCTGTGTATTGTCGTATTTCCTTACGAGAACAAGTTCTCTCTCGGAAATCCGCCAATCCACCGGTAATGCCTTTGGCATTTTACTTGTCAGAGGGCGATAAACATAAAAAACAAAG
>CAKQDG010000024.1 GCA_934219025.1 uncultured Prevotella sp.
CGTTTAGCTCAGCTGGTTTAGAGCATCTGCCTTACAAGCAGAGGGTCGGCGGTTCGAATCCGTCAACGCCCACTTACGAAAAGACCTGTCATCAACAGATGACGGGTCTTTTTTTTACTTTCAAACCACAAAAAACACTTCATCGACAAAAGCTGCAAAGGCTTTTGTACAAAAGCATTGAAGGAGAAAAAGACTATGAGATACGGAATAAGAAGACCTTCATGGAAAAAAAGCCTGAGCGCACGGACCACCGGACGCGCTAAAAGGGCTATAAAGAGAGCCATTATCCCCGGTTACGGCAAGCGCGGCATGGGATGGCTACACCCCAAAAGGGCAATTTACAACAGGGTGTACAGAAGAACCACATTCAGTATCTTCGACTTGGCCAAAGCCTCCGGACGAAGTGCAGCCAACAGTGGATGCTGTGTGATAGCAATACTGCTGGCTGCAATTTGTGCTGCGGCACTTCTCTGAAATAAGAGCAACACAGCTCTTATCTTGCCTGTTTTGTAGTCTTTACCGTTCCGTCGGCATACACCGTGCGCTGCATGTAGATTCCACATTGCGGAGCCTTGTCCAGCCGCGAACCGTCGACGGCGAAATATTCCATCCTCTTTACAGAACTTTCGGTTTCGGTTCTTTCTATCGAAGCCGGTATATCCTTTTTCAGTTCGTAGCGCCCCGTGTTGAACACGGTGCAGTCGCAGATGTCCGCCGGGTTGTAGTTGCTTACAAATGCAACCACCTCAACATCGCGCGCCACGAGCGGCACGTCTTTGTCGTATTTCTCCTCTTCCCAATACAGGGCAGATTCTATCGACTCCGGCAGAATGTAAGAGTATTTCTTCTGTGCCTTGTTGCCGCTGAAGGTGATTTCCTCGCCGAAGAGCGGAGTTACGCTGGCACGGAAAACATGGCGGTGCTTGAACGTGTCAGACGAATATCCTGCCTGGTGATGGTGCAGGATGCTGTCCTGAAGAATGTAGACACTGAGGCGCGGGTTGGCACTCTGTGCGTCAAACACCTCGTCTTTCTCAATATCCACCGTTATGTCGAGCCTGCGCGTAGTTGCGTCGTAGGTGCAAGTGGGCGTTACGCCGACAAATGCCAGACGGCTCGTCATATAGCCCAATACCGGAGCGAATGTGTCGGCATAACCCACCGACATCACCGGAGTGCCGGGTTTGCCCCCGAGCGCCTCCTTGCACTTCTCGTCGTTCAGTCTGTCGAGCATGGCAGCCGGGGCATACTTGCCGTCGTTGCCGTAGAACCATTCCATCTGCTTGTCGTCGGCAGTAGAAAGAAAGTCGTAGTTGTAGCCGGCATGATGGGTCACCTGTATCACGTTCTTGTCGTAGCCCTGCTCCATACACTGCTCTATGGTGTTGATGGCGCGCGGACAGTTGCCGCACTCCTCCGTGCTGAACTCCTCGAGCAACACGTTGTGGTGGTATTTCGTGTTCGCCTCGTCGTAGGTAGACATATACAAAGTGGCGGTGTTGTCGGCAGCATACCCGTCGCCGTCGGCAAAAACCTCCACCTCCACGGGTATCTTCACTCCCTTCGCCACGATGCCGGAGTTGAACGCCACGTTCACCGTGTCGCGCCCGAAGGCATCGAGCACCTTGTTGAAACTGCCCTCAGCCACGGTGTTGCCGCCAGTCTTGCAGGTGTAGCGGTAGCCGCTGATTGCTGTGTTTGAGAAATTCTGCACGCCCACCTTTGCCGTGAACATGGTGCCGAACTCCGTTGTTACGTCATACTTCGTGCCCGTAACGGCAATGTTTGTTGCCGGCACGTTGTCGCCCTCGATCACGAGTTCGATGCTGAGCGATCCCACATTGTCGCCGCTCTTGTCGGCCCATTCTCCGTTTTTGGCAATCCAGTAGCCGTTGCCGTTCACCGGACCAGCCACCGACATGCATCTTGCCGTAACTTCCTGTTCAAACGAATAGCCCACCACGATATCGCCGGTAGTGCTCACGGTGGTGCCGCTGCTCAGGGCTATATCGTTCCATCCAACTGTGGGCGAGGCAACCTTGGTAGAGTCAATGTTCTTTGCCGCAAGCGAATTCCTTATCCAGCCGCGCAGGTTGGAAAATCCGTCGGTCTTTACCAGTCCTATCCTTATGCCGGTAACTTTGGCGCCGGCATACTTTGCGAGCTGCTCCTTTGGAATGACAACAGCGGCGGATATAGTGCCGTTGCCCGTCTTGCCGTATCCTTTCTCGCTCATCTGTCCCTCGCAGGGACCGAAATGAAAAACGGCAGCATGTGCCGCGCCGCAGGCTGACACCCACAGACACACGCATGCTGCCGCTTTCGTGATATTCTTTATGAACTCTGTCATAAGTTTATCTTTTAAATGATTTTATTTCATAACCTTGAAAGTCTTGCCGCCCATCTTCACGATATACACGCCAGATTTCACCGGATTGTCCACACGCATGCCGTCGAGTGTAGTGTAAACGGCGTTGGTGTCAGCATTTGCAGCCACACCGCTGATTGCCGTAGCCTCAGGAGAGTATACTGTTATAGTGTTCGACTTGCTGCTCGTGGTGTCGCCGAATGTTCCCGTTACGGTGTATTCAAACTTGTCGTTGCCGGTGAACGGCACTTCCAGCTTGTATGATGTAGCGTCGTATCCAGTGGTAACCGTGCTGTATGGCAGTGTGTAGGTGTCGCCTTTCTTCAGCTCAGCCGTTGCCTTCAGGTTGGTGAAGAGCACGATGTCGCCACCCTCGGCTGCATCGATTATCTGGAAGATGAGGCGCGAATCCTTGCTGCCGCCGCTTACCTCTACGTCAAACTGGCTGCCAGTCTTCGACACTTCAAACACTTTCGCTCCTTCGTTGAATGTAACGGCGTTGCCGGCTCCGAGAGTTCCAAAACCTACCTTCACCTGTGCGTCGTCCACGCTTGTCAATGCAATGCCGGAAACCTTTGCCTTGCCCTCGCCAACGGTGAAGTCGGCCACCGGTCCGAACAAAGCGCCCGGCAGTCCGTAGCTTTCATACATGTTTGTTATGCCGAAGCCTCCAGTAAAGCCCACGCCGAGCAATGTGCTCCAGCCTGGTTGCTTGAAGAAGTTGTCGAGGCTTACAGGGGTAACGAAGTCTTGTGTCTGAACAGTGCCCTTCGGGTCTTCCTTGGAATATGGAATCTTGCTGAAATCATCGTCGATATATGTTGCCTGCTCTCCGTCGGCTGTGGCTGTGTGGGTGCGCACGAACGACAGGTCGTAGTTGGCAGCAAACTTCGAAGTTTCCCAATTTGCCGTAAAGCCGGAAGTGGTTACGTCGGTTGCAGCCAGTGCAACAGGAGCATCAACCTTGGATACGCTCGGCTCGACATAGCCCAGAGCGGGGTACGACTTCTTGTCGCCGTTCATTGCCGTTACTTTCACAATGTATTTGTGAGACGGGATTATCTGCAAGGCAATCTTTGCAGCTGGCTCCGAAACGGTTTCAGTGGCTACTGTCGATGTTTCGTAAGTGTTGCTCTTGCCCTCAAAGTCATCGTCGAGAATTTCCACATAATATTCTGTGGCTCCCTCCACGGCATCCCATTTTGCGGTGAGTTCGCCGCCGCCAGTGGTAGTGAGCGTTACGTTCTTAGGTATTGAAAGAGGATAGGTGAGCTTTTCGAGTTTCACATTGTCCACCAATACCTTGCCCTGCCAGCCAAGGAACATCACGCTGGTGTATTTCACGCCGCCGTTTACAATCATTTCCACGTCAGACCAGTCGGTGGTCATCGGCAGACCTGCAGCCGATAGTATGCTTTTCTTTGTATCGTCGGGGTCGTCGTCCATAATGAAATACTGCAACACCTGGTCCTGGGCGTTCGGATTCACGTTCTTCACGCGGAACGTAACCTTGAACACTCCGTCGCCCTCGCTCAGGTCGAGAGCCGGGGTCATAAGGTAGCCCGGACCTTCGTCGCCCACTTCATCATATCCCAGGTATGCCTTGCCGCCAGCCTGATACACACGGAATGCGCCCCAGCTGGGCAGTGTGGTATAATTGTCAAAAACATCGGCTATGTTTGTAGCATCCGGGGCTTCCTCGCTTCCTGCCGTCAGCTTAGAGAAGTCTTCGTCAATCTTCGTTTCAGACACAACATTTCCGCTTTCTGCCCTCATTATATAATTTGCATTGTTGTATGCTGCCATCACTTGCTCTGCCGTGAAATTCCTTCCGATAGGCGTGGCAAGAAATGCCTTGACTGCCTGTGGAATCATTTTCTCCTGGTTTCCAACCTGCAATGATGTCTTGGTGAATTGCGGCACGACTGTCGTGTTGCCTGCCATTGCATTTCCGGATGCAAGGCTCAATGCCAATAATGCGTAAAATAGTTTTCCTCTCATATGCCTTATGGTTTTAATTTGTTAAACATTGACATACTGAATGCCATATTTCTTTTATTTCGTTTGCAAAATTATAATATTGATATGAAAATGATGCATTCAATGCTCTTTTGTTGTTTCTGTTTTTGAAAAAAGAAACATTTTTGCTATTTTTGCAATGTTATATTTGAATAATTATGAAATTTAGATACATTATTGCTTTAATATCTTTCGTTTTTGCAGCAATCACATGTTGCGCAGGAAATGCCGGGAAAGCAAAGGCTGAATTGCAAAAAGGTAAAATGTTGTTCGAAAACGAACAATATTCCGAGGCTACTTCCCTATATCTTGATGCCATGAATATGGCAAGGGACAACAAGGATATGGATACCTACAACGAGGGACTCTACAATCTTGGATTGGTGTATGTGAGGATGGACGATATGGAGCGGGCTCTTTACTACCTTAACTCGTGCTACGAAAATGCAAAGGCAATAAACGACAAGGTGATGCAGGGTAAATGTGTGTCGTATATGGCTTGCTGTTATGGATTCATAAGAAATCTTGATAAGGCGAAAGCGTGTTTCAGGCAACAGCTGAATCTGCCGAACGAAAACGAAAATATCAAGCAATATTATCTCCTGTATAATGGGGGATTGATATCTTTTCTTGAAAAGGACTACGACAGGGCTTTAAAGCAGTTTCATCTCGCAATAGACTGCGTGAGAAAACATAAGCTCGACAAAAGGTATCTGCAGTCTGTGTATGGCATGATGGTTTATATCCAACTCTACAAAAACAATGTTGGCGAGGCTCTGAGATATTGCGATGAATACAAGGTTGCTACTCAAAGCGACAATAAAAAAGTGTGGAAAGAGGCTTACTACGAGATGCTTTGTGATGTCTACAAATATACCGGCGACTCTGTAAAAACTAAGGCATACCGCCGCCTGGCTGACTCTACTTTCAATGACAGAATTGCCCGGCAGCAGATGAAAGCCATTGACAACAGAATTGTGAAATTTGAAAACAAAAACAACAGAGAAGACATATTGGCACTGAATACAACGGTAAACAGACAATGGCTGCTCATCATTATATGTGTGACTTTTGTCGTTGTGATGACTGCACTGATTGCTGTGATTGTGATAAAAAACAGAAGGCTCAAACATGCTTACCAACTTGTGATAAGCCGAAACAGAGAACTGACCATTGCAACGCGGATGACAAATAAACTGATAAGAAAAAACTCCGAAACTTCTGGCAACGAAAAATCGGCTGATATATCCATTGCGGATAATGGAAAAGATAATGTGACACCCGAAAATTCTTCAAATAACGACGTTGCACTGTCGCAAGAGCAGATAGACGATATCCTTTCAAAGGTTGTGGCGATGATGGAAAATGTGGAAATAATATCAAAGTCGGACTTCACTCTATCTTCTCTTGCTCAGATGATTGGGTCGAACACTCGCTATGTGTCGTGGGTTATCAACAATACTTACAACAAAAACTTCAAAACCTTGCTCAATGAATACAGAATAAGGGAGGTTTGCAGAAGAATGGAAGATAAAAAGCATTACGGACATCTTACCATACAGGCTCTTTATAACTCCATGGGATACAGTTCGGCAAGCAATTTCTTGCGCGCTTTCAAAAATGTGAATGGTATGACGCCATCCACTTATCTTAAACTGATTGAAGGTAAGGAAAAAAATGACTGACATAGAATGTTCGCCTCTTCGGGAGCTTAACTGAATTTGCCTTATCTCAAGATTTTAGCCTTACTTTGCACAGAATAAATCATTTTGCTGTAATTTTGCACCGGCAAACATTAAATGCGGAAAAGAAACAATTGTATTACAGATAAAATGAAAAATCAGACAAAAGCTATCGACACGCCGTTTGGCAAGAATGATGCCTACGGCTCGCTCAGTATGCCTATCTATCACACTGCGGCATACGAATTTGAAACTGCCAAGGATATGGCTGACGCCTTTACCGGCAAGGTCGTCGCACCCGACTATTCGAGAGTGATGAACCCTACCGTGATGTATCTCGAAGACAAAGTGAAGGCTCTTACCGGAGCTGAAAACGTAATCGCAATGTCGTCGGGCATGGCGGCAATCAGCAACACGCTGATGGCTGTCGCTGCTGCAGGGAAGAACATCGTTACGTCTCGCCATATGTTCGGAAACACTTTCTCGCTCATCACTGAATCCTTAAAACGTTTCGGGGTGGAGGCAAGACCTTGCGACCTGTTGAATCTCGACGAGGTGAAAAGTCGCATGGATGCCGACACGTGTTGCATCTTCCTGGAAATAATAACAAACCCGCAGATGGAGGTGGCCGACCTGAATGCTCTCTCTGCCATTGCGCATGAATATGGCGTGCCGCTCATTGCCGACACCACGGTTATTCCGTTCACACAGTTCTCTGCAAAGGCGCTGGGCGTGGACATCGAGGTGGTGTCGAGCACTAAATATCTGTCGGGAGGTGCCACCACTCTCGGCGGTCTTGTTATCGACTACGGCACGACCAAGGGATTCGGGCACACAATGAAAAACGAGATGCTTTTCAACTTCGGTGCCTATATGACTCCTCACGTTGCTTATATGCAGTCGCTCGGACTGGAAACTCTCGACGCTCGCTACCGCGTGCAGAGCCAAAACACACTGTATCTTGCAGAGAAACTGCGCACGTTGCCGGGTATAAAGCGCGTAAACTATGTCGGTCTGCCCGACAATCCTTATCATGCTATCGCCGAGAAGCAGTATGGCAAGACTGCCGGGGCAATGATGACTGTCGACCTGGAGAGCAAGGAGGCTTGTTTCAATATGATAAACAACCTGAAACTGGTGCGCCGCGCCACTAACCTCTTCGACAACAAAACGCTCGCCATACACCCGGCAAGTACTATCTTCGGAAACTTTTCTGATGAAGAACGCGCGGCTATGGACGTGCTCGACACTACGGTGAGAATTTCTGTAGGACTGGAGGATATGGACGATATCTTTGAGGATATCAAGCAGGCTTTGGAAAAATAAAGGAAAGGAGATGCAATATGTATGATTTCAACAAAATAATCGACCGCTCTGGCAGTGGCGATCTGAAGCATGAAGTGCTCAAGGAACGCTACGGCAGGGCTGACCTACTGCCGCTATGGGTGGCGGATATGGACTTTGAAACGCCTGATTTTATTACCGATGCGCTGAAAAAAAGACTTGAACACTCGCTCTTCGGATATACCGTAGAACCGGAGGAGTTGTGGCCCTCTGTGCAGAAATGGATAATGGATCACCATCAGTGGAATGTGAAACGTGAATGGCTGAGCTATATACCCGGCATCGTGAAAGGTATCGGTATGGTGGTAAACGTATTTACTAAGCCCGACGAGAAGGTCATCATCCAGCCGCCTGTATACCATCCCTTCCGTCTCACTCCTGAAGGCAACGGCAGGGAGGTGGTGTATAATCCGCTGAAAGAGAACGAAGACGGTTCTTATTCTATGGATTTTGACAATCTCGCCGAGGTTGCCGACGAGAAATGCAAGGTTCTTATCCTTTCAAACCCTCACAACCCAGCCGGAATAACATGGAGCAAGGAGACTCTTGCCCGTCTTGCCGATTTCTGCTACGACCATAATATTCTTGTCATCTCCGACGAGATTCACTGCGATATGGCTTTATGGGGCAACAAGCATGTGCCGTTTGCCACGGCATCGGAGAAGGCGGCGCAATGCAGCATAACATTCGGTGCACCATCAAAGACTTTCAATATAGCAGGTATCGTAAGCTCTTATTCTATAATACCGAATGATGAGATACGCAGCAAATTCTACTCCTGGCTTGCTGCCAACGAACTGAACGAGGCTCCGCTCTTTTCGCCAATAGCTACCATTGCTGCATTTAAAAACGGTGAGGCTTGGCGAAAGGGGATGCTTCATTATATTGAAGAAAACATCATCTTCGTTGAAGACTACTGTCGCGAATATCTGCCCATGATAAAGCCGCTGCGCCCGGAGGCTTCTTTCCTGGTGTGGCTCGACTGTAGGGAAATGAAACTGAACCATGCACAGCTCATAGACTTGTTTGTGAACAAGGCGCATCTTGCCCTTAACGACGGCGAAATGTTTGGTAAAGGTGGAGAAGGCTTCATGAGAATGAACGTGGGAACGCCAAGGGCGATACTCAAGAAAGCTCTCGACCAGCTGAAAGAGGCTATTGGCAAGTAGTATGATATCTCTCGACCCGCTGAAAGTGAGACTGTAGACAGGTAGTCAGATATGGCTGATAATATCAGTCGATTATTCTTAGCCCAAGTTCGGGATAATGCAGCAAAATCTATAAGTTGCTTTCCTTTCACGTATTATTCGTGAAAAGGATTTTATCATTTGGTTGAATGAAACAAATAAGAGCGGGAAAGCTTGTGAGTGTCTTACACTCAAGGCTTTCCCGCTCTTGTTTTATCGTTAGCTTTTTATTTCATCGTTATCTCTTTATTTCATCGTTAGCTTTTTATTTTATCAAAAGCATTTCTTTTCATTGTGAAAGCGATTTGAATTAAAGACCGATAACGCTCTTCTCTACCCAGTATACAAGGATTCCGGCAAGATAGCCAACAAAGGCAATCCATGAAATCTTCTTCATATACCAGCCGAAGGTAATCTTCTCCAGTCCCATTACCACCACACCTGCGGCAGAACCGATGATAAGCATCGAACCGCCAACGCCGGCACAGTAGGCAAGAAGCTGCCAGAATATTCCGTCTACCGACATGTCTCCTCCGATTGAAGGATCCACAGGATACATTCCCATACAGCCTGCCACGAGTGGCACATTGTCTACGATGCTCGAGAGAACGCCGATAATTCCGGTTACAAGGTAATGGTTGCCGTCGAACACAACGTTCAGTCCCTGACCAAGCTGAGTGAGCACGCCGATTGTTTCAAGACAGCCCACTGCCATAAGGATGCCGAGGAAGAACAATATCGTTGACATATCTATGCGCGAGAGCATATTGCTCACACGCTTCTGCATGCTGCTCTTGTTGGCAGACTTTGGCAGATGGCTGTAGAACACCTCTGTTACAGTCCATAGCAGACCAAGTACGAGCAAGATGCCAACAAATGGAGGCAGATGGGTGATTGACTTGAAGATAGGAACAAAGATGAGGCCGCCTACACCGAGGAAGAATACCACTTTGCGCTGGGCGGCAGTAAACTCGTTTGTTTCTGCAACTCCACCTTTTGCTTCAGGTATTGCAAGCTCTCCCCTCAATGAGAACGACAGTATGAATGCAGGTATCACCATAGATATTATAGAAGGAATGAGTATTTCCTTTATCACGCCGCCGGCTGTGATTACTCCCTTGTTCCAAAGCATGATTGTGGTAACGTCGCCGATAGGGGAGAATGCACCGCCTGAGTTAGCTGCAATAACTACCAATGCTGCATATATGATGCGGTCTTTGTGGTCGCTCACGAGTTTGCGCAGAATCATGATCATCACGATAGATGTGGTTAGGTTGTCCAGAATCGCCGAGAGAATGAATGTCATAAAGGCGATGCGCCACAGAAGTGCACGCTTGCTCTTGGTTTTCAGCGTGTCGCGCACGAAGTTGAAACCTCCGTTCTGGTCTACCAGTTCTACGATGGTCATAGCTCCCATCAGGAAGAACAATGTTGTGGCTGTGCTGCCAAGATGATGCTCAATAGCTTCACTCACCACGGTGCCGACTTGATCGCCAATGGCGGCTGCGAGATACTGGCCCGGATCGAACATAAAGATTGTCCAGCAACCCACAAACATCAATAAGGCGATTGCTGCCTTGTTCACTTTAGTTACGCTCTCGATGGCTATAAAAAAATAGCCTATTACGAAGACCGCAACAATTAGCATAGTTAAACTTGTCATTTTCCTTTTATTTGTTTTAGTTTGTTAGTAATTACAATTTAGATAATTATTATGAAATTCCGTGTTTTGCAATTTCTGGGTGGCAAAGTTAAGCATTAAATCAATACGATGCAAATCTTTTTACCTATTTATATTATATTGTGGGGATTGGTGATTGGACTTCTCGGACTTCTCGGACTTCTCGGACTTCTCGGACTTCTCGGACTCCTCAGAGCTTCTCTGCTCTCTCGGAGTTGTCTGAGAAGTCCGAGTCCTCCGATACATCCGAGTTGCCCGAGAGGTCTGGCAATCCCCCAGATGTTATCCGCAATGGAAATATTTGTCTACGAGTTTTTCTATTTCTTCATAGTTGCTCTCTATGTTTTTGCGCATTGTCCTGTCGTGATATGATTTTAGTTGGGCAATAATCCCGTCAATCATGGTAGGACTGAACACGTCGTGCTCTTCAAAAATCTTGCGGTATTTTTCCAGACACTCTGCAGATGCAGCGCAGCTGTCTGGTAATTGTGCCAGTTGTGACAGTCTGTCTTTATTCTCAGCATCATGTATATTGTAGTTCACATAGGTCTTCTCTGCTACATCGAGGGCATTTTTCATTTCAAATCCATGTCGGCATGCCACGCATAATCCGGCAATAAGTTGGTAAATGTCGGCAGATCCGTCGGGCGAGCGCATTTCCACAGTCTGCTTTAGCGATGTGTCGTAATGCCAGGCCACGTCGTGCGGGTTAGCCTCATGGCACATATCTTGATTTGACGTCCATCCCAGTGGTACTCTCACGAGCACGGAGCGATTGCAATCGCCCCAGCAAACATTGGTGGGTGCTTCTTGATGAGGCACAAGACGGAAATACGACGCAGGGTTTTTGTTGCCGAAAGCCGTTATTGCCGGTGCCACATCCATCATTCCGGCAATAATGGTGCGAGCCTGTTCGCTCAGTTTTCCGTCGTGAATCATCATGTTCTTTCCGTGTTTCATGATTCTCATGTGGATATGCAGGCCCGACCCGGCTTTGCCGGTAGTTATTTTCGGGGCGAAAGTTACGTTCAGTCCCATCCGGTAGGCCACATTCCTTATCACCCATTTTGCAATCATCAGTTGGTCGGCACTTTCTTCGGCAGGTACAGGCAGAAATTCTATTTCGCCTTGTTCATACACCTTTCCTCCCATCCTGAAGTTGCCCACTTCTGAGTGTCCGTATTTAATTTGTCCGCCAGTTCTGGCAATGCAATCCATGCATTTCATTCTAAATTCTGTCGTCTTTGCATATGGAGAAGACTCGTGGTATCCTTTTTGGTCCACAGCCGGAAAATCTCCCGTATCGGGTGTTATAACATAGTATTCGAGTTCGCCCATAGTGTGGAATTCCATTTTTGTAACCTCTCTAAAAGTCTTTACAGCCTTTTGCAAAGTCCTTTCCGGTGCACTTTCAAGCGGTTTGCCGTTTTTGTCGAAGAAAGAGGCAAGCATACACAGAGTTGGAATCTCGGCAAACGGATCAACGAAAGCCGTTCGAAATCGTGGTATCACATACAAGTCGCTACTGCTTGCGCTGATAAAAGGGAAAAGACTCGAACCGTCTACGCGCTCTCCGCAAGTCAGGATAGTGTCGAGATAACTCAGGCTGTTTATCACGAAATTCAGGGTTTTCAGTTTGCCCTCCCCTCCAGGATACATAAAATTAACCATCCTGATGTTGTTGTTGCGGATAAAATTGATAATGTCTGCCTTGGTAAAGTCGGCGGCAGGCTTCTGCAGGTAAGTTACAACGTCGTTTGCGTTGAGTATAAGTTCTTCGCTATTCATAGTTGTAGTGTTAAAGTGTTATTAGATAAGGGTTGTTTGATGCCGCAAATATAGTGAATATGTTAGTTCGCTCAAAATATTATATTGTTTTTTTTGTCATTTTGCTTCATCCCTGGCAAAGAGTGGTGCGAATTTCAGTTTTCCTATTCTTATCCCAATTCTCCAATTCCTAACTGAACTTTCTGATTTATGTCTGAGCCTTCCGGAAATTTAGTTGATGAACCATAACTGTTCAGTATTTTGGTTTGCTCCTTCCATATCAGATGGTTACAGACCACAGTACGCCAAACGAAGGCTAAATGGCTCTTTTTCAGACTCTTATATAAGAAATAAGAACTTTAGAACACTTTTTGGCTTCGATTTGTAAAAAAAACAGACGCATTTAGAGCCGAGCAATGCTTCTTTTGGAGAGAAGCAATGCTTTTTCGGGAGAGAAGCAATGCTTTGCTCCCCGAAAAGCTATGCTCGGCTGAAAAGCTTACAAATTCGGGTGGTTTGAGAAAAGTGTTCAAAAAGTCGGATTTCCTTTCAAATCTCAATTCCGAAACTTCAGTTCCTAATCTCTCTTTACCCTCAATCAAATGTTAGGAAAACAAAATCTTTTTGCCATTCCAAACATTATTGCTATATTTGCATCACTTTACTTAAACTACGAAAAATGAAAATACACGATGCAAAGAAGGAACAAGCCATTGATATTGCCAGTCTCATTATGACGGCGATGACAGACGAGTGTTGCTTGTTTTTTGTTGGCAAAGGGCAAACGCTTGATGACTTCCGTGATACAATGACACGACTTGTGCGGATGGAAAATTCGCAATATAGCTATAAGAATACTGTCGTGGCAGAGGAGAACGACGGACGAGTTGTGGGAGTGTGTGTGTCGTATGACGGGGCACGGCTCCGTGAACTTCGCAAGTCGTTCATAGCAGCCGCAAATACAGATTTCAACCGTGATTTCAGCGGTATGGACGACGAAACACAGGCAGGCGAACTGTATATCGACAGTCTTGCCGTATTGCCCGGCTATAGAGGGCGCGGCATAGCATCAGCCCTGCTGCGGGCCGCTGTTGAAAAGGCTCGCGATATGAAGCTTCCGGCAGCAGGATTGCTTGTTGATAATGGAAATCCGCGTGCCGAGAAACTTTATCGCAGTATCGGATTTGAATATGTGGATGATGCGGAGTGGGGTGGACATCCGATGAAGCATCTTCAGTTTGAAATAAAATGAAAGGTCCAAAGTCTTTGAAATAAAGTGATATCAATATAAATGATATAAGTATGCAAGAGAGTAAATATCTGGTAGCCAATGACCGTGATGCCCTGTGGGGACTCACCGTGAGCACCGTGGGGTATGATGAGCTGCAGCCCGGTGATTCCTATCCGACAAGGGGACATGCCGGCGGATACTACTTTGACGTGAACAAGGGGCGCACCCTTGACGAGTATCAGATGCTGTACCTTGTGGAGGGCGAGGGCGAATTTTCGTCAGAGCATGTGGAGGCTCAACATATAAAGTCGGGAGATATTTTCCTGTTGTTTCCCGGCGAATGGCACACCTATCATCCGCTGGCAAATTCAAAGTGGAAGAGCTATTGGATTGGATACAAAGGAAAAAATATGGACGACAGAGTGAAATACGGTTTCTTGTCAGTAGAAAAGCCCATCTACCATGTGGGCTATTGTGCCGAGATAATCCAGTTGTATGAGTCGGCAATGAAAGCCGCAAAAGAAGAGGCTGCATATTTGCAGCAGCGACTTGCCGGTATAGTGAACGACCTTGTTGGCGTGATGTATGCCAAGGAGCGAAACATTATCCTTGGCCGCGACAGCGACAAGGTTGAGATAATCAACAATGCGCGGCTGATAATCCGCGAGAAGCTCGAGAGCCGTGTTACGATCCAGCAGATTGCCGAGCAGCTCGGTATGGGATATTCCAATTTCCGCAAGCTGTTCAAGGAATTCACTGGCGTTTCCCCCGCCCTGTATCAGCAGGAGCTGCGTTTGCAGCGGGCAAAAGAGCTGCTCTCGACAACCAATGTCAGCATCAAGGAAATAGCCTATCAGCTGAATTTCGATTCGCCCGACTATTTTTCGAGCAAGTTCAAGATGAAAGTGGGCTGCAAGCCGAGCGAATACCGTGAGCAAATGGGTTGATATTATACGAAATGAGTGTTTGTTTATATAATTGCCCCAAAGAAATATTACTTAACAGTTATTTCTTTGGGACAATTAATTTAAAAGAGTATCTTTGCATAATAATTTAAAAAGAAAAACTTTATGAGAAAATTTACCCTATTGGCCATATCTGCATCTTTGGCAGTTAGCGGGATGGCACAGAGCCAGACAAAGACGGCAGTAACTTTACAACAGGCAAGAAACCTTGTTTCAAAATTCATTGCAAGACAGGCAACCGTCAATAAGCTGGAAGCTAAGCAAACGGTGAAGATGCCAAGAACGATAAACCAATATGCATACGACAACGGCAACTGGACACTCGAAACTCAAATATCATATCGCTATGACAACAATGGCAATCTTGGTATGCAAGAGACCGTTGCTGCCGACAATTCGTACAAGCTGCGCAGCGTATATACCTACGACAGCAAGGAGACAGACTACTGCACATCCGAAACACAGTATCAGTTTATTCCGTCGGATTCGAAAGAGCCGGTATCGGCGGTTGTAGGCAAGAGCGATGTGGTGCGCGATGCCCTGGGACGCGTTACGGGCATAACAAACTATTCGCTTGACGAAACATCAAACGAGTTGTTGCAGACATATCACACCACATTTGAATATGACGGAGAAAATACCAAGCCGGTAAAGATGGTGCGTGTAGACATCTACCGCGACGACAACCAGAAGGAGCAGACCCAGACCATGGAATATCAGAATATAGTATGGGCAGACGGATTTGACGGCAAACTGCTCAATGCTTACGGCTCTTCCACCGAGGATATGATTCTCGACAAGGCGAACAGGATAAAGAGTGCCGACCTTACCCTTTCTACGAGCGAAAGCACAGCCACTCTCGACGGAACGCTCACCGGCACCTATCTCGACGGAAAGAGCATCCTGGACTTCTCCATGATATATGGCTCTGTAGTTATCATGCAGCAGATTTATACCGATGAATATCTCGACAACAACGGTAGCCACTGCCTGTCGCTCACGTATAATCAGATGCAGGATGACCTTTCTGGCTTTGACACAAGCATCATAAGCATGACACAGCTATATAATGACAAGAATGAGGAACTTGAGCAGACTTTAAGACAGGGCACTTCTTCGACAGACATGGCCATAGAGCAGTCGGTGAAGTATGACAACACATACAATGCCGAAACTGGATTGAGAGACTATGCCATCCTGAGCGAGTATGACACCGCGACGAAGACTTACAGTCCGAAAACGAAGATGGAAATCGTGAAGTATATCGACGTTACCGGAATTGATGCCGTGGCAGAAACTGCCGGCAACGGAAAGACAGAAATATATAATGCGCAGGGCATGTTTGTTGGCAATGACCTTAATGCTCTTGGCGCAGGTCTGTATGTTGTGAAACAGAACGGCAAAAGCTTTAAAGTGGCAAAATAAATTGTAGCATAAACTCTAAACAGGAAAAATGGCATGTCTTCATTGACACGCCATTTTTTTTTGTAAGTGCTTTTATGTGTAAACAAATTATTAAGCAAGAGGGCTTTTGCGTGATAAATAGTAAGTGAAATGATAAATTTATAGATAAAAAGGTTGTATGAACTCTATATTTTTGTATATTTGCACGGAAAAAGATTATACCACTATCAATATTTAAATTATATTTAACACGCTAATACACATTGCTTATGAAAAGATTTCTATCATTTTTCCTTGCAGCCACGGCCTTTTTGCCTGCTGCGGCGCAAGACGGAAACGTGCCGGAATTCTATGGAAACATTATCTGGATGAACGACTTTCAGAACGACTATGATTCCAGAATGGGTGTTTACTCCTTTCCTGGCCAGGCCGACGGATTCAAGTTCACGCCGCTGAAACAGAGTCCGAACTTTTATGCCAACGGCAACGGCATAATGGACGGTACAAACTACTGGTTCATATATTCGGGTATGGACGACTATTACGGCATTGAATACACCCAGCTGTACCGCTATGACATGAACACGTGGGAGAGGGTGGACCCGCTGCCTGACGTTGAGGCAAACTTTGCTGCAAACGATTTTACCTACGACTACAGCTCGAAAAAAATCTACGGTATCTGTGCCACGGAGATGTATAATGCCAAGAACGAGCTTTGCGAGATGGACTTTCTGAACCAGAAGCGCACCAAGCTTGCCGCCATTGCCGACAGCACCTATATGACGCTCTCTGCCGATGCCAAGGGGCAACTGTATGCCATATCCAAAAACGGAAGTCTTGTGAAACTCGACCATGAAGCTAACCCAACCTTCGTTTGCGATCTGTTCAAGGGGCAGATGGCGATGAGCGACAGAGTGCAGAGTGCCACCTTTGATATAAAGAGCGGCATATTGTACTGGGCAGCACAGGTGTACGACAAGCCCAAGGGCGGCAACCTTGTGAGCGCACTCTATGCCATCGACGTGGACAAAAAGGAGATGACCAAGATTGTGGACTTCCCCGACAATGCGCAGATTGTTTCGCTCTACGTGAAGCAGCAGATCGTTGCCGACGGCGCGCCAGCCGAAGTAACCGAAATTGGCAAAGACTTCAACGGCGGTTCGCTCTCTGGCAACATCACCTTCACCGCTCCCGACAAGACTGCCGGCGGCAAGACGCTGACGGAAGAACTCTCGTATGAAGTGAAGACCGACAAGAAAGTGCTCGCCACTGGAACTACACAAGCCGGAGCAAAGACAAGTGCCCCTGTCAAGCTCGATGCCGAGGGCAAGGAGCGCTTCATCATCACCTGCAGCAATGCGGCAGGCAAGGGTATGGAAACAGCCTATACATCTTATATAGGATATGACGAAACCAGCGAACCGCAGAATGTGAAGACCACGTTTGATGCCGACGGCAACGTTACCCTTTCTTGGGACAAGCCCGACTCTACGCTCCATGGCGGATATGCCGATATGGACGCGCTGAAATACGACGTGGTATGCCACAAGATGGGCGAGACAACGGAGACCGTGGCAGAAAATCTCGACAAGCGCGAATATTCTGTAGTGCTGCCGGCAGAGAAATACCACAAGTATTGCTATGGAGTCGTGGCAAAGAACGACAGCCACAAGTCGGCAGAGGCCCTCGGCGCGGATTTTGCCTACGGACCGGCAAAAGACGTTACAAAAGACCTGCCTTATGCAGAAGACTTCAACCAGCTCTCTTCGTTTGCCGAATACACGGTGCTCGACCTTAACAACGACAAGAAGGTTGTGGATATGTCGGAGAGCGTGGGCGTGGTGTTCAACTATGGTTTCTGGGGATACACCACAACATCTAAAGACAACGACGGACGGGCGATATTCTATATGGCTGACAGCGGAACGGCGAGCGACGACTGGCTGCTCACGCCGATGCTGAATCTGAAAGGCGGCGAGGAATACAACCTTGAGTTTGAGATGTGGCGCGAGTCCGACCATCTCGACGACCAGGCAAATGTGGCATTCGGCGAGGGCTACGACCCTGCGGTTTACACTCAGGTGCTCGAAACCTTCAAGCCCGACAGCTACGACAAGGAGAACGGCACGCCTACGGTGTATAAAACCGTGGTTGCTCCGCAGAAAGACGGCAGATATATGATAGGCTTCCACATCTGCACCCTGCCTTATAAGGGCGGAAGCGTGTATCTCGACAACGTGAAGCTGTCGGTTGCCGACAAGTCGGGCATCACAGCCGTTGGCGAAACTGCCGGCCGCCAGTTGTTCGACGTGTATTCAGCAAGCGGTGTGCTGCTGCGCCGAAACGTTTCGAGCCTTGACGGACTGCCAAAGGGCATATATCTTGCCAACGGCAGAAAAGTGGTAAAGAGATAACAGTTTTTCTCATATATTAAGAAAGCAAAGCCCCCGGCTACTCGTGATGAGTGGCCGGGGGCTGTTTTTTTTTGTATGCTGTAAAAATCTCAGAGTGTTACTTCACAATCTTCACAGTCTTTGTCTTTCCGTTGCCAAAAGTGGTGGTCTTCAGATAGATGCCGTGTTGCGGAGCCGACACCTTGCGTCCGCTGAGGTCGGAGTAAGAAACGCTCTTCACGTCAGTCCCCTCGCTGATGGCCGCATTGTTGATAGCCGTAACGGTGTATTCTCCCATCTCCGACTCCAGACGTGTGTCGCCGTCGATATAGAGAGCCTTTACGCCCACCTTTTTGAAGTCTTTATGCAGGTATATATCCTGATATGTAACACCATTGTCTGACACAGTGTAAAGGTCGTATCCGTAATACTGATACATTTTACTGTAATAAGAATCCGTGTATCCGTAAGGCAAATCAGTCATGTCGTTTTCGATGTACCGATATGTAGCCTTGTCGAAAGTGAGCAGCTGGTCGTCCAAGTAGATGTTGTAGAAGAGCTTGCTCTCGTCAAGTTCCTTGCCGTTGGTCGAAAGATTGCTCAATATGTATTCCATACCGCCCATGTTAGGCTGATCCTTGTCAGAATTGTATGGCATGACATAATAGATTACAGGCTTAGCCGGAGTTTCCACGGCATATGCCACCTTCTCGATTACCGGCGACATGAAGCCCTCCCACAGCTGAATTTGGTTCTTGCCCACGTTGATACCCAGCACATAGTCGGTAGACATTTTTTTGGCTGCAGCGTCATAAGCAAAGGTGAGATTGTCCATCGAGTAAGCCATAGTCTGGTTGTTCTCCTGCTTCAGTTCCAGCGGCAGCATATAGTTGTGCACTCCGTCGGCATATCCCAGATACTGAGCCGGGAACACCACGTTGTCGCCGCTTATTCTGCCCATCATCCAGAAGTCGGAATTGTATATGCCACCAACCCAAACGAAGTTGTTGTCGATAACTATCTTCACATTTGTCTTTTTTGTTTCTCCATCAAAAGCGCTGGTGTACGACAGACGCCACTCCTCGGCCTTCGACACGTCGGTAGGCTTGACTGCCACATCGGTGAACTCGGCAAAAACGCTGTTGTATATACCGTAGCCATACCATTCGCCGTTTCCGTTGCCCATACCTATCACCTCGTTGCTATTTACCTGTGTCAGCGTGTTGTTCTGCCATTTGAATTTCACCGACTGTGATGTTTCGTCCTTTGCAATGGCAGTGCCCTGACTCGTAGCGGTCTGTGTCATCTTCCATGCATATCCCAGTGTGGCTCCGGCAGAACTTGTGCCGTAATAGATTGCCTGCGGGAATTTGAATTCCACATTTCCCTCGGCGTCAAGGTCGCCGGCGAGCCATGTGTCGGTGTTTAGGTTGATAAACGGGTTTTTCACATAAATCTTCTTTCCGTCGGCCGATACCACGATGTCAGTGGCATATCCGTCGGCATTCTTCTGTTTCACATTCCCGTAGTCGTCGGGATAAAAAGCCGAGCACGTGCGGTAGGTGTTCTGATACAGCGTGCCCTCAGGCTGCGCAGTAATCAGGTCGTCCACTGTAGGGAGCGTCGTTGCGTCGGCAGCGCGCATCACCCTCGAGGCATTGCTGTGGCCTATGGTTTTCAACTCAGTCGCGTTGGCATAGCGTCCGTCAAGGTGAATTCTTTTCCCCTCTGCAGATTTCATTGCCTGCGCAAATGGCACTTGTGCCCATGTGGTTGCAATGGCAAACACGAGAGCTGCTGCTGTGTAAAGTCTCTTCATAAAATTAAACGGTTTTTCTCTTATATAAATATAATAACGTTGCAAAAGTAATCAGAAAATCCATACGAAACGAATGTTATGTATAAAATGTTTGTATTTATAAAAATTTAAAGCCTTGGATTTATAATCTTCCACTCCTCCGCCTACCAACTAAATAAAATCCTCACGCTCGGAAGAACAAACAAGCTTGTTTTTCTCTCGCTTAATTGGATTTTTCCGGGGCGGAGCAGTTACTATAAAAAAATATTTCAATTCTTTCCAATATTTGCAAGATCGGAAAGAATTGAAAAACAAGACGTGAATGAAATATTAGCATCTCTGATGAACTCTGCCCAACAAACATTTTGAGAATCTTCCGGATTTCTACCAAAAAAGATTTTGAGAATCTTCCGGATTTTTACTGAAAAGATTGTGAGAATCTTCAGGATTTCGGGTAAAAAGATTTTGAAGAAGCAACATAAATACGTATATTTGCAGTGGATTTTCAACTATTAAGACATAAGATTATGAGGATATTCAAGCGAAAACTGTAAGGGCAGAATCCACCCTTTCAAGTCTGTGGCATATGTCTCCAGCTTGAAAGGGTATTTATATCGCAATTGTTCTTATTGAACTAATCTAATACATATTTCAATATTCCGACTACCGAGACTTTGGCATCATCGCCTTCCTGCATTTCGATTGTCGTAAATCCATCCGTATTCAAAGGCTGCAACAATATTTTTGTATGCTCCAATATGCCATTCTCATTAACAATCTTTTCGCTGTGATACTTCTTGATCGTATACATTCCGCCGTATTCTTCAGAATATTCATTTGCCTGCGAAAGTACGATTTCTCCCTCTCGCGAACCGCCATGGTAACGTTCAAACACGCACAAATCGCCGTCTTTTATCTTCGGGAGCATTGAATCCCCCTTGGCATGAACCACAAACATATCCTTATTCGGAGTGAAAGGAAGCGACGATACATCAATCCATCCTTCAGCCTCCGCCTCATCATAACTGTCGAAATATCCACATGCTGCCTTTATGGAATATAGAGGAAGGTAACGGGAATAACGCTGAGAAGGAGGAACGGTTTGCAAAATTACTGGAATCTTTCCACTCTTCTTATTCATTAAATCATCCTCATATTGAAACGTTTTTGAAAAAGCTTCATTAATGGTAATGATATAAATATTAATCCTCATTTAGGGGTTAAATGATACAGAAATAAAAAGCTACAACATATATTGGAAGGAACAAAATATGTATCACTATAAAAAGTGAAGAAAATAGTTCGTTAATTACAAGTAAATTGCGTAACTTTGCGTTGAAGTTTAATAAATCTGTCAATATGAAGCATCTAAATCGCATAAAAGTTGTCTTTATAGAACAAGACAAACAGATAAATGGTTGACGGAGCAACTAAGCAAATCAATGTGCACTGCGTACAAGACTACTCTCAACAGGACTTGTATACTCATAATCAGATTGCCCAACATCCTTAATATAAACAAACGGGATTTATTGACAGTTCCTAGTAATTAATATAAATAATAGAACAATGGCAAATAGTATAGACAAGGAGAGAGCTATTCGCGTTATTGTTAGTAATGCGGTTAAATCATATGCAAATGGGTTCTCAATGCGCCATCTTGCGGAAGTAAACAATGAGAATGGAGTTATCAATATGAAAATACATAACGTCTTTATTGCGGCATTGGGACCCGAGATACAGTATTATTCTGCATTGGCTCGTTCATTAGACAGTTCATTGGGTAACATGCTAGAAAGTATGGCTATAAGTATTGCTAAGCTAAATTACACAGTTAGCCAACATGTAGAGGGTACTTTGTATAAAGAACAAACAGACTATATCGCAGAATTACTTGAGCAATACAAACGAAGCTCAAATCGAAGAATACCTCAATTACAAGACTACCAAGGCATTTCAAGAAGGACAGGTACTGCTGAGACAAAGCGTCACGAAAGTGATTATTACTTGATTGACGAAGAAACAGGAATGCACTATCTCATAGAACTTAAAATCGGCGGTGACCTTGATAACAAAAAGGCTCGTTCTGAAAAGGAAGCACTACTTGAACAGTACTGCATATTAACCAATGAACTTGGCGAGGAAAAAGTTAAAGTTTTCTTTGCTACAGCCTATAATAGATATGGCGAGGGAAAGCCTTGGATACAAGGAAGAGTTCGTCAGTTCTTTTGCGAAGAAGAGTTGTGCATAAGTAGCGATTTTTGGAACTTGGTATGCAAAATGAAAAATGGTTATGAGATAGTTATTGACGAATATAAGAAAAACGCTCATTTTATCAATGACGCATTAGATGAAATTAAGAATGCTTATTTACCAAACGAATAATAATGAAAAATCCCAATTGGCAGAAATGCGTTTTGTGTGCAGATAGCAAGGAAATAATAAAACGCATTCCTGATAATTCCATTGATTTCATTCTGACTGATCCTCCATACAACCTCGGTCAACATTCCACTGGCAATATTCCTTTGCCAGGTCGTTCTGCAATGAACAATGATGTTGCAGATTGGGATCTGATAGATTTTAATCCCGAAGAATGGGCAGACGAATTTATTCGTATACTGAAGCCTACAGGAAATTTGTTTATCTTTACATCGTACAATCAATTAGGGCGGTGGTATAATTGCTTGGATCATAAGTTTGACACTTCAAATTTTATGGTGTGGCACAAAACAAATCCTGCCCCCAAAATATTCAAAGCTGGATTTCTGAACAGTTGTGAAATGATATTTACATGTTGGAACAAAAAACACACATGGAATTTCATATCACAAAAAGAAATGCACAATTTCATAGAAAGTCCTATTTGTATGCGACCAGAACGATTGAGTAACCCCAAACATCCAGCTCAAAAGCCTGTGTCCATATTAAAAAAAATGATAGAGATTGCAACAAATAAAAATGACATCATTTTTGACCCATTTATGGGCGTTGGTTCTACAGGTGTTGCCGCCATTGAGTTAGAAAGGCGTTTTATTGGCATAGAATTAGATGGGAAATATTTTGAAGCAGCAAATAAACGAATTAACATGACATTAAATAAAAGCAGTAAACAGGAAAACTTATACAACCTAAAAGATGAATGTACAGATATGGTGAAAGAACCTTCTGTCGGGTTGCAAACCACCCTCTTTGCACTTGACAGTTTTTTCGAGTCTTGTGTACAAAAAAAACAGTCTATGTACATAGACAGAATTTCAAATTTATCTCCATTAATAAAATGGCCAGGAGGAAAAGAAAAGGAATTAAAGCACATTATCCCAAATCTACCTAATTTTGAAAGGTATTTTGAACCTTTTGTCGGTGGAGGAGCAGTGTTTATGGGCATAAACGCTAAAGAACATTATATCAATGATTTTTCGAAGGAATTGATTCAACTTTATAATTGTATCTCAAGAACCGACAAAGATTTTTTTCGGTACGCTGAAGCTATGGATACGTCATGGAAAAATGCAGAACGTTTTTTTCATAGCAACAATGAGTTGGTTGATGTCTATATAGGATACAGAAATGGGCAAATAGATAAGGAATGCCTAAAAGAATATATTGGCAATTTTTGTTCTGCACATAAGGAAAGTATCAAAAACATTTTAACTGATGACTTCCATAATGAAGAATGTATTCTAGAAAAAGAAATGAAAACAAACTTAGTACGAAAGATGGTTCGCATGCACGAACTTGAAATTCAAAAACATGAATTGCCTGTTAATGATTTGTATGACAACATTGAAACAGCAATCAAAAGTGCAGTCTACATGAATTACCGCTACCTTTATAATGATAAAGGTATTGCAGAAAATAATCCTATTATGCATTGTGCATTATTCTTCTTTATGCGCAACTATGCATATAGCGGAATGTTCAGATATAGCAGAAAAGGTGATTTCAATGTGCCGTATGGCGGAATAGCCTATAATAATAAGCTATTGAAGAAGAAACTAGAATATTATAAATCAGAAAAATTATTGGAACATTTTAAGAATACAAAAATTTTCAATTTGGACTTTGAGGAGTTCATGCGTATCAGCCAACCAACCAAAGATGACTTCGTTTTCCTTGACCCACCTTATGACAGTGAGTTTAGCACATATGCTCAAAACGATTTCACAAAAGAAGACCAAAAGCGTCTTGCTAATTACTTGATTAACGTTTGCCCTGCAAAATGGATGATGATTATCAAATATACTGATTTTATTTTTGAGCTATACAATAAAAACGGTGTCAATATTCGAACATTTGACAAAGAATATATCGTTAGTTTTATGAATCGCAACGACAAAAAAGTAACACACCTACTTATTACCAATTATTAGAAATATGTAAAGAATTACAGAAAAATGGTTTATATAACTAGCTTTTATTTGAAGGTCAAAACAAACACCTGTTCCTCCAATTCCTTTATTTTTTTGTGTAGCTCGTCTATGTTTTCTGCCATGTTTGATAGTTTTTACGCATCCAACTATCATCAGGCATCTAAGACTAAAAAAGGGTGTGAACCACTCTTAAGGTCTTCCGTGGCAAGCGTAGGAATATCTGAGCCACTATCCAATATAAGAATGTCCACACCCGTATCGGGCATGAACATTGACACTACTTATTGGATAGTGGCTTCACCTATACTTACGACAGATGTAGCCAACCATTATTGGTGTGGTTGAATATTCAGATATAAAGTTTCCTACGCTTTTTCTGGAAGACCACAATAATAGTCAATGCTTTTGTTTTTTACCACAATGTCTTGGAATATGCCAAAGGCAAATCCAGCCACAAAGGTAACACAAATCGAGAGGAGAACAAAACAAATTTATTTGTTTTTTATCCCGAGATGAAGTTTACCTTATTAAAAGGTAACACAAAAATCCGATTAAGCGAGGAAAATGAGAATATTTATTTTCATTTTCGAGCGTGAGGATTTTATCAAAATCGAGAGGAGAACAAGAACTACAAAGATAGGAATTGTAATTCCAAATTTATTTGTTTTTCCAAATGTAAAACCATACACGTTTAAAAATCCAACTTGCATTATCATTTTATGATAATCATTTTATGATAATCAGAATAAGTGTTGTATCTTTGCATAAGATAAGCTGCATCTCGGCAATAAATCCAAACAAGTTTGGCTTATATTGCTCTCGATTTGCATTA
>CAKQDG010000025.1 GCA_934219025.1 uncultured Prevotella sp.
AGATAAGCTGCATCTCGGGATAAGAAATGAATAGAATTCATTTCGTTCTCCTCTCGATTTGCATTATCTTTGCATAAGATAAGCTGCATCTCGGGATAAGAAATGAATAGAATTCATTTCGTTCTCCTCTCGATTTGCATTACCTTTGCATAAGATAAGCTGCATCTCGGGATAAGAAATGAATAGAATTCATTTCGTTCTCCTCTCGATTTGCATTATCTTTGCATAACAAATACTTCACATCAGGAAAAATCTATCTTCGTATGGACGGAAATGAGAAATTGACAGATTCATTACACAGACAAGAGCTAAAATTTAGAATTTACCGCTCTGCCATGCCTATGTTCAAGCAGAAAGGCATAAAGGCCGTACGCATGGACGACATTGCCTCTCATCTGTCAATATCAAAACGCACCTTATATGAATTATATGCCAATAAGGAGGATTTGCTGCTTGAATGTGTCAAGCAAGATTCTGATAATTTCATGAAGCGTCTTCAAGACTATGCAATGGGCGCAGAGAATGAACTGGATATAGTCGTAACATTCTTCAGAATGAAATTTGCAGATCTTGACAGTCTTAATCCTTTGTTTCTTTCAGAACTGAAGAAATATAATAAGGTGATGGAATTTTTCCGTATGCGACATGAGGAACAACAGAAGAGTTCAAATGACTTTATTAAGAAATGTATAGAAAACGGATTCTTCGTGCCAAACATAAAGTATTCGGCAGTATATGATTTCTCTGAAGAAATAATGTCGTCTGGCATTATTCCTCATTTGCTTGACAATTATTCCTTACGGGATATTTTCTACAATTACTTTATTATCATGCTTCGTGGACTGTGTACAGAAAAAGGCTTGTCTTTGCTTGATTTATATCTGAAGAAAAGCCCTCTTTGACACAGCTAAATCCTTTGAACACCAGTATCTGCCACTCTCGGCAACATTTTTTATATATGATATTTATAACGCTTTGTTGCTCTTTGCGGTGTCATCCCATCTGGAGAGAACGGCATTGGTGAACTTTCGTCCACCGACTTTCCCGTATATCTCACTCCGCCATATTGTGAATATCTCTGACGGATACGATCAACATAGTCTACTGTCTCTGAACCGCGCATATAGCCGTTTTTCACCACCGGGTCATTATAATATTCCGGCTGTTGCAGGCGAAGTATCCATGGTGCCACATGCGACCAGCGATGTGGATTCCCTCCATTCTTCCTTGTCAAAGCCATTGCGTCCTTGATATGATTCGCCCCTCCGTTATAGCTTGCCAGCACAAAGCATTGACGGTCAGAAGCTGACGGGACTTCACGAAATTTGCCAGACAGTTCTGCTAAAAACCTCACTGCCGATTCTATACTACGCTCGGGGTTGAACATTTCGCTGCGGGGCAATCCCAAATGGTCTGCTGTCGAGGGCATAATCTGCATAAGTCCGCATGCACCCGCCCATGATCTCGCATTGGGATCAAAACACGACTCCTGATAGCATTGTGCAGCAAGCAGGCGCCAGTCCCATCTTGCAAGTGGAGCATATCTCCGGAACAAGTCGTCGTATTTTGAAATCACCCCTTCTGCCCTGTCAAGAAACGGTGCATATACATGTCTTTTCACGCTGCGTGAAGAAAAGAGAAAACGTTCTTCCTTTTTGATATCCACCAAGAATTGCGGTTTGTACCATCCGTCAATTTCCTTTGCAAGATTATGGTTTCCTGAAGCAACTGCCCATTGAGCCTTGCCGTTGTCAGACTTTGCCCCACATGGAATCAGTTTGTTTCTGCTGGCAATTTCTTTAGGAAGCATATACATTATCAAGTCTGCATCACCGGCCATCAGCCTCCGTGTCATTTCTGCTGTATCTTTACACACTTCTACACGAAGGGAAACTCCCAGCTTCTGGGCAAATTTCTCGCATAGCAGGTATTGAGTTCCCATTCCGTGGCCGTGATAGTCAAAATAAGATTCCGGTCCACTCATCGTTAGCACAATCAATTCTCCCCCATCCACAATATCTTCTACAGACAAAACGGTTTTGCTCTGCGAGGCATCACTTGATGCTGTATCGCCTACAACTTCGCCCCATGGCGTTACCGAATAGTCCTTTTTCCTGTCAGTACACGACAGGAAAAGTATTAAAAAGAAACTTACAAGAGAAATGATGATTTTTCTAAACATATTTATGCAGAATTTGTTTGGATGCAATCTTATTATCTATTTTATAACATACAAAGATACATCTTTTCTTGCAGATAAAAACTAAATTAAGTATTTTTGCATAAGATAAGCTGCATCTCGGCAATAAATCCAAACAAGTTTGGCTTATATTGCTCTCGATTTGCATTATCTTTGCATAAATTAGAATACAACAAAAATAGTATGTTATGATAAGAATTGCAGTACAGTCAAAAGGACGCCTTGCTGACGACACAATGAATCTTCTGGAAGAATCAGACATTAAGGTAAATGCAAAAAGAAGAACATTGCTGGTACAGGCATCAAATTTCCCGATAGAGATTCTTTATTTGCGCGACGACGACATTCCTCAAAGTGTTGCCACTGGAGTTGCAGATATCGGCATCGTGGGAGAAAATGAATATGAAGAAAGGGGTGGCGGCGCAGAAGTCGTGACACGACTGGGATTCAGCAAATGCAGATTGTCGCTTGCCATTCCAAAAACGGAACATTATGCCGGACTTGAATGGTTTAACGGAAAAAAAATTGCTACATCTTATCCGAACATACTGAAACGTTTTCTTGACGAGAGAGGCATCTCTGCCGAAATTCATGTCATAACGGGAAGTGTTGAAATCAGTCCCGGCATAGGATTGGCTGATGCTATTTTTGATATAGTGAGCAGTGGTTCAACTCTGGTCAGCAATAATCTGAAGGAGGTGGAAATTGTTATGAAAAGCGAGGCATTGCTCATTGCCAACAACGAGCTTACTGAAGAAAAGCGCAATATCCTCGAACAAATCCTTTTCCGCTTTAAAGCCGTAATTAATGCTGTTGACAAGAAATACGTAAGAATGAATGTTCCAAAGGCAAACATACAAGACATCATAAATGTTTTGCCTGGACTAAAAAGTCCCACGGTAATACCTCTTGCCGACAGCGAATGGTGCTCAATACACACCGTTCTTGACGAAAAACGATTTTGGGAAATTATCGGAAAGCTGAAAGAACTTGGTGCACAGGGTATACTTGTTACGCCAATAGAAAAAATGATTCTATAATCAATTATAAACATTCTGACTATGAACGTTATAGAATATCCAGACAAAGCCATATGGAGCGACATAACAAAGCGCCCGCAAATAGATCTCACAAAGCTTAGTGAGACTGTTAAGAACGTGCTTTCAGACGTAAAGACTCGTGGTGACAATGCTGTTAAGGATTATGAACTGAAATTTGACCACGCCGCTATAAACAATCTTCGTGTCAGCGAAAATGAGATTGAGGAGGCTCTGATGCATACAGACGACAGACTGCTGGATGCTATCAAACTGGCACACGACAATATTGCAAAATTTCATAAAGCACAAAGTTTCAAAGGCATTGAGGTTGAAACACAACCTGGAGTTACCTGTATGCAGCGTAGCGTACCTATCGGAAACGTGGGCTTGTATATTCCAGGCGGCACAGCTCCGCTTTTCTCTACGGTGCTGATGCTTGCCACTCCTGCAAGGATTGCAGGCTGCAAAAGGATTGTAATGTGTACACCCCCTGACAAGGATGGCAATATAAATAGAGCAGTACTTGCTGCAGCAAGCGTTGCCGGAGTGCACGAAATATATAAAATCGGTGGAGTTCAAGCCATTGGAGCAATGGCATACGGAACTGAGTCTATAGAAAAGGTTGACAAGATTTTTGGTCCAGGCAACCAATTTGTCATGGCTGCAAAACAGGAGGTCAGTCTGCATGATGTTGCAATAGATATGCCGGCAGGCCCGTCGGAAGTTTGTGTAATAGCCGATGAAACGGCTCGTCCTGACTTTATTGCAGCCGACATGCTGTCGCAAGCAGAACACGGCACAGACTCACAGGCAATGCTTATTACTACCTCTAAAAAAATTCTTGATGAAGTCAAGAATGAAGTTCTCGTACAACTTGAAAGCCTTCCAAGAAAAGATTTTGCAGCAAAATCATTACTCTCAAGCAAATTGATTCTTGTCAGAAATACAGACGAAGCAATTAGTCTTTCAAACGTGTATGCTCCTGAACACTTGATTATTGCAACGAAGGATTACGAAGAGCTAAGCCATAAAGTAACCAATGCCGGCAGCGTGTTCCTGGGAAATTATGCCTGTGAAAGTGCCGGGGACTATGCAAGCGGAACAAACCATACTCTTCCTACACACGGATATGCAAAAGCCTATAGCGGTGTTAATGTCGACAGTTTCTGCAGAAAAATAACTTTCCAGCAGATTACGCCTGAAGGAATAATGAATATTGGACAAGCTGTTGAAATAATGGCAGAAAACGAGTCGCTTGAAGCGCATAAAAGGGCTATGACAATAAGAATTGAATATATAGAAAACAACAAATGAAAGATTTGCAACTGCTTCTACGCAAAAACATCCTGAAGCTGAAACCATATAGTTGTGCAAGGGATGAATATAAAGGCGGAAACGCAAGGATATTCCTTGACGCAAACGAAAATCCCTACAATTCGCCGCTTAACCGCTACCCTGACCCTATGCAGGAAGATTTGAAAAAAAAGATATCTCCAGTCAAAAGGGTTTACCCGGAATGTATCTTCCTGGGCAATGGTTCTGATGAAGCTATTGATCTTGTGTACAGATGCTTTGCAGAACCGCGGATAGACAATGTTGTGGCCATTGAGCCGACATACGGCATGTATAGAGTATGTGCCGACGTAAATGACGTGGAATACCGCACGGTGGAACTTGACGAAAATTTTCAGATTTCTGCCGAAAAAATACTTTCTGCATGCGATGACAAAACAAAGGTGATATGGCTTTGTTCTCCCAACAACCCCACGGGAAATAACCTTGACAGAGAAGAAGTCATAAAGGTTATAAATAGTTTTGACGGCATCGTCGTTGTTGACGAAGCTTATTCTGACTTTTCCCGTCAGCAGCCTTTAAGACAGGAACTGCACAAGTATCCTAACCTTATTATTCTTAACACTTTCAGTAAGGCATGGGGAAGCGCCGCTGTACGGGTTGGAATGGCATTTGCCCAACCTGACATAATCAATGTGTTCAACAAAGTGAAATACCCCTACAATGTCAGTCTGCTTGCACAGGAAGCAATAAGCCAGATGCTTGACAAAAAATACGAAGTAGAGAAATGGATCAACATATTGCTTATGGAGAGAGAGAGAATGATTGAGTCATTCAAATTGCTCCCTACATGTATTAAGGTATACCCTACCGACGCGAATTTTTTCCTTGCAAAGATGACCGATGCCAATCTGATATACAGGTATCTCATGCAGAACGGAATAATTGTACGAAACAGAACAAACGTAACATTATGCAATGAATGTCTGCGTGTAACAGTTGGAAGTAAAGCTGAGAATAGCGAGTTGCTTTCTGTTCTCAGGCAATATAAATAAATCCATAAAAAATACGAAATGCATTTTATAGGTATAAAAATAGCGATATCTTCTTTTCTCATAATAGGAATGTTTCATCCTATTGTTATAAAGACGGAATATTATACAGGAGTAAAATTTTGGTGGGTATTTCTGCTCTTGGGATTGGCATGCCTTACTGGAGCCTTGTTCGTTTCCGACACATATTCTTCGGCCTTGCTCGGCGTCATAGGTGCATCATTCATATGGTCAATCGGTGAACTTTTCGAACAGAGGGAAAGGGTAAGGAAAGGATGGTTCCCGATGAATCCGAAACGTAAACTGGAATACGAAGACAACGACAGGTCTGAATAGAAAATTTGTCATGACAAATTGTGGTTCCACTTTAACAACATTTCAATAAAAACCATATGAAAACGAAATTAATTGTTGTAGGCAAGACAAACGACAAGAATATTATCAAAGGTATCGAGGATTATGTTTCGCGCATAAAACATTACATGCCATTTGACATTCAGGTGATTCCGGAACTTAAAAACACCAAGAGCCTTTCTGTTGATAATCAAAAAGAAATGGAAGCTGACCAAATTCTGAAAAATATCTCTTCAGCGGATACTCTTGTATTGCTCGATGAACATGGAACGGAATACAGAAGCATCGAATTTGCAAAATGGATAGAGAGGAAACAGCAAACAGCACGCTCACTTACTTTCGTTGTCGGTGGACCGTATGGATTTGCCCAAAAAGTTTATGATCGCGCAGACTCATTGATATCTCTATCGAAAATGACATTTTCGCATCAGATGATTAGACTGTTGTTTGTAGAACAGATTTACAGGGCATGCACAATTATCAAGGGCGAACCTTATCATCATGAATAATCTCTTATCCAGCTAATTGAAAGTACAAAAAAAAGAACCAGATTTCTCCGGTTCTTTTTTTTATTCTAATTATTGACGGAACCGCCAACAATATCAAGAAGTTCATTTGTAATGGCCTGCTGACGACTCTTGTTGTATTGCAAGTTAAGCTCGCGCAATAATTCATCAGCATTGTCAGTAGCTGTCTGCATTGCAACCATACGTGCTGCATGCTCAGAAGCATTACTGTCGAGAAGCGCAGTATATATCATCAAATGCGCCAATTTCGGAATGAGAGACTGCAAAACAGCATCCATACTCGGTTCAACAATAAAATTGTCATTAAGAGGTTTCGCTGTTTCTATATTCTTTTTCTCCTCATTTGGATTCTTGCGCAGATATTCCTGCATTTCCGGTGTAACCGTCTTATGGGTAAGATCACGATCATTGTCATGCCCAACAGTAACATTTACATCAAGAGGAAGGAATGTCTTGCGTTGCAGAATCTGTGAACCGGCACTTTTGAAATGATGGTAGATAAGTTCAACATGGTCTATCTCGCCATGAACAAACTTCTTTCCCAATTCGTGCGCAATATCGATGCATTGCTTTACATTGGGCTTGTCGGCCAACTCTGTGAAGTCGCCAGCACTCTTCAGTCCCATCTTCTGCACCTGTTCGGCAATTTTTCTTCCGATAGGATAAACAATAATTGAATCTTTGTCCAAACCACTTTCCTCAACAGCATGATGCAACATCTTTACAACATTATTGTTGAAGCCACCACACAAGCTACTGTTGGAGGCATAAACTACAAATGCTGCATGCTTCACAGGACGCACATCACTGAATACGGTATGAGCATCTGCTTCACTCGCCAGAAAAGTTCTGAGAATACGCTCCAGCATATTTTCATACGGAAGCATATTTTCTATCATTTGCTGGGCATGATGAAGTTTGGAAGATGCCACCATTTTCATGGCACTCGTGATTTTGCGTGTGCTGTTTACAGAAGCAATCCTGCCTTTGATTTCTTTCAGTGACGGCATAGGCAATTAGTTTTTATACTGTCCTGCGATGTCTGCCATAACATTTTCAATGATGTGGCTTACCTCATCATTGATAACACCTGATGTCAAGACATCTATAACATCTTCCTTATGCGAAGTGCGCAACTTGTCGAGGAATGCATCCTGACACTCACGTACTTTTTCTACAGGAACATCATGCATAAGTCCGTGTGTACCACAATACAAAATGGCAATCTGCTCACCTACAGGCATTGGACTATACTGCGGCTGAATAAGAAGCTGATTGTTTTTCCTACCTCTGTCAAGAGTCATCGCCGTCACGGCATCCATATCGCTTGAGAATTTAGAGAAAGACTCAAGCTCACGATACTGTGCCATATCTATCTTCATAGTTCCAGCTACCTTCTTCATACTCTTTATCTGGGCTGATCCTCCAACACGGCTAACCGAGATACCAACATTGATAGCGGGACGGAATCCCTGATTGAAGAGGTCTGTTTCAAGATAAATCTGCCCGTCGGTAATCGAAATCACATTGGTCGGGATATATGCCGAAACATCACCTGCCTGTGTTTCGATGATAGGAAGAGCTGTCAATGATCCTCCTCCTCTGACATGGCCTTTCATACATTCCGGAAGATCGTTCATGTTCTCTGCCACTTCCTGCTGGTCGTTGATACGTGCAGCACGCTCAAGCAAACGGCTGTGAAGATAGAAAACATCACCCGGATATGCCTCACGTCCGGAAGGACGACGAAGAATCAAAGAAACTTCACGATAGGCAACGGCCTGCTTTGACAAATCATCGTAAACGACAAGAGCAGAATATCCTCTGTCCCTGAAGTACTCGCCAATGGCAGCTCCGGCAAAAGGTGCGTAATACTGCATTGCAGCAGGATCCGCAGCTGTTGCTGAAACAATGATTGTATATGGCAGAGCTCCGTGTTCTTTAAGATTTGCTACCAAGGCAGCAACCGTAGATGCTTTCTGGCCTATTGCCACATAAATACAATATACAGGTTTCCCTGCTTCATAGAAACTCTTCTGATTGATGATAGTATCAATGGCAATGGCGGTTTTTCCTGTCTGGCGGTCGCCGATGATAAGCTCACGCTGTCCACGACCGATAGGAATCATGGAATCAACAGCTTTGAGGCCTGTCTGCAGCGGTTCTTTTACCGGCTGGCGGTAAATCACACCAGGAGCTTTTCGCTCGAGTGGCATTTCAAACGAATCGGTAAGATCTATGTCTCCTTTTCCGTCGATGGCCTGTCCCAGCGGATTGATTACACGTCCCAACATATTGTCGTTTACTCGAATAGAAGCAATACGTTTGGTACGTTTCACAACCATGCCCTCTTTGATACCCTCAGTTGAACCGAGAAGCACACAACCCACATTGTCTTCCTCAAGGTTCATCACGATAGCCATAGTGCCGTTTTCGAACTCGAGCAGTTCATTAGCCTCGGCATTACGAAGTCCGTAGATACGAGCTACACCATCGCTGACAGTAAGAACAGTGCCCACTTCGTCGAACTGCTCCTTGTTGTTTATGCCCTGAAGCTGTTCAAGAAGCACTTGGGATACTTCGCTTGGTTTAATTTTATCTGACATAATTTCTTTTCTTTTTTCAACCGACGGACAATAAGCTTTATCAACTTATTGCCCATCGGCCAATTTTCATTTAAGTCCCGACAATATGGTACTGAGTTGCCTTTTCACACTTGCATCAAGCCGATATGTATCATATTCCAATACGAAACCTCCGATAAGTTCTGGCTCTACTGCGGTGTTGAACTCAACATTGCCATTTGTCTTACTTTCCACTAACGAACGTAACTTCTTCTCCGTTTCCGGAGTCAATTTAGCGGCTGTTGAAAGCTTAGCCTGAATCAAGTTTTCCTGTTTGCGGTACAGGGTAATAAATGAGTTGGCCATGAACTGCATGACATTTGCCCTACCCTCTTTTAAGACAAGCTTAATGAAACGGCGGGTAAGTTCACACTTCGTACTTCCGGTGGCTGTAATCAACAGACTCTCTTTTTGTTCCAACGGAAGCATAGGATTAGCTATGGTGACACCCAGTTCGGGCACGTTCAGATATTCTGCGGCGAGAGTCTGCATGTCAGCATAGACCTGCTCAGACTGCTTCTCCTGGTTGCTTGCCTTGAGCAAAGCTCGAGCGTATCTAACCGATATTAATCCTAAATCCATCCTACTTATTTATTTAATTTAACTTCATCAAGCATAAGATCTATGTAGTCCATCTGTGCCTTGTCGTTGTCGAGTTTCTTCCTGAGAATCTTCTCTGACACCTCAACGCTCAACTGGGCTACTTGCTTACGGATATCGCTTATTGCTGCCTGCTTCTGGGCCTCAATCTCTGCCTTTGCCTCGTTTATAATACGAGAACTTTCTTCTTTAGCTTTATCCTGAGCTTTCTCCACAATAGCGTCACGCGTTGCTGCCGCCTCTTTCAATATGGCAGCTTGTTTTTCGCGTGCTTCCTGAAGCATGGCTTCACTTTCTTGCTTGATATTGTCAAGCTTGAGAGATGCCTCATGAGCTTTCTTCAGACTTTCGTCAATGTAGTTTTTCCTCTTCTCAACCATTCCCACTATTGCCGGGAAACCGAATTTAGCGAGTACAAAGAAAACTACCAAGAATGCTAAGAGCATCCACAGGAGCAAACCTGGGTCAGGAGTCAATATTGATGGCAAACTTGATAAATCCATTTGCGTTAAATTACAAACACTATTAAATATATTCCTTTTTGATAAAAGAAAACTTTATTACTTGATAAGGAATGCACATGCAACGATTGCAAACAGTGCACAACCCTCAACGAAAGCTGCTGTAAGAATCATGTTTGTCTGAATCTTGCCAGTTGCCTCTGGCTGACGTGCGATAGCGTCCATTGCGCTGCCACCAATCTTACCAATACCCAAACCAGCACCAATTGTTGCAATACCTGCTCCGAGACCGCAGCCCAGCTGTGCCAGACCTTCAGCAGCCAAAAGTGATGAAATAATCATAATTCTTTAATTTTTAATTTGTTATTAATTTTTGTTCTATTCTAAATTTAAACTTTATTCTTCTTCCTTATGTGCCAGTCCGATAAAGACTGCACTCAGCAACGTAAACACATATGCCTGTATGAATGCAACCAAAACCTCAAGAGCGTTCATGAACAACATCATTATTACGCTCAAAAGATTTAGACCTATACCAAAACCTACACCCATTGTCCACCCAAGGAAGATGATACAGGTGAAACTCAGGATTATGGCATGGCCTGCCATCATGTTGGCAAACAGACGAACCATCAGTGCAAAAGGCTTGGTAAACACGCCGAAGAGTTCTATCACAGGCATAAGCGCTACAGGATATGCCTTGAGAAACACCGGAACGTTAGGCCAAAATATGTCTTTCCAGTATTCCTTGTTTCCGAAGAGGTTTATTGCTATCATCGTGCAGATGGCAAGGAAAAATGTAATGTTGATGTTACCGGTTACATTTGCTCCTCCCGGAAATATAGGAATCAGTCCGAGTATGTTCGTTGTAAATATAAAAAAGAATACAGTGAGAAGATACGGGGCATATGGCTTGAAATGCTTTTCACCGATGGATGCCTTTACAACATCATCGTAAATCATCATAACAAACATTTCCATAAGTCCTACAAAACCGCCTGGAGCTTCACTTCTCTCGTCACGCTTTTTATACCAGCGGGCACACGAAACGAATATCGTAATGAGTATTATCACCACAATCCATATTTGTGCCACCGTCTTGGTAAAGCTGAGGTCAAGAGGCCGCTCCACGCTTTTGTCTGGCATCATCTCGTATATCTTGCCGTGGTGTTTCTCGTCAAAGTAGAAAGGCTTGGGAAGATTCTCTGCGGTTCCGACAAACCATTCGCCTGTTGCGGAACTACGCACAATTATCGGTAGTGGTATACTGACACTCTTGTCGCCAAACGTGGCAATATGCCATTCGTATGAGTCCGACAGATGTTCCAGCACAATCTCCGGTATGTTTATTCCTTCTTCTTTGCCCTTGCTTTGTTCTGCCATTGCAAAGAGTGGCATAAAGGCAAGCAATACGAGAAGTGTTAATGACCTTAATTGTTTCATAATAAGTTTATTTTTCTATGTATAAGACAAGCTTTGTTTCAAAAGGATAATTCTAAGTCCTTGTTTTTCAACTTGCTTTATCTCTGTCACACTTGGTATGAGAATTTGAAACACGTGAGAAGAACACCGAATGGTGTATGAGCAGTACAAAATAAAATGCCATGAACACGATGCAGTATTCTACCATTGCATCACGCCCCACTGCAAGATAGACTCCAAACAATGTGGCTAGTGCAAGCAGCATACGGAAACCGGAAACTGCCGTATAGAAAGTTGTAAGACTCTCAGGACTTCCCTTGGCCACTTTTTTCCATATCATTCCGTCAGCCCCGTCTATTATCAAAGAAAAGACTGCGCTGACTACCAAAGGTCCTTTTAGTCCTTCGACAGATAAAATCCGCCCAGCGGCGACTGTTGCAATACATGATGCAGCAATTATCATCGCACTCTGACAAATGTATCTGATACTAAGTCTGTCTACCTCTTTGGTATTTAGCATTTTAAAACTTTTTATTAAAGTTCCACGCAAATGTTTACGACATTTTTTTGTACTTCAACGAATCCCATTGAGACATTCACTTCGTGTGTCCCCTCAGAGTCGTGAAATATTATTCGTCCCTTTTCAAGTGTAGAGATAATCGGGGCATGATTGACCAGGATTTCAAACTCGCCACTTGTACCGGGCACTACCACCCGATCAACCTGTCCTTCATATTCTATTTTCGCCGGAGAGACGATTTTCAATTCTAAACTCATATTCCAACAATTTTAGCCATTAGCCTTTGCTGCCTCAAGCAGTTTCTTACCCTTGGCAATTGCGTCTTCGATTGTTCCTACGTTAAGGAATGCCTGCTCTGGCAGATCATCTACCTTTCCGTCAAGAATCATATTGAATCCCTTTATTGTTTCTTCGATTGGAACCATTACTCCTGGTATACCGGTGAACTGCTCTGCCACCGTGAATGGCTGGGAGAGGAATCTCTGCACGCGGCGTGCACGGTTCACGGTGAGTTTATCCTCGTCAGAAAGTTCATCCATACCGAGAATGGCAATAATATCTTGCAATTCTGTATAGCGCTGCAGGATTTCCTTTACTCGCTGTGCACATTCGTAATGTTCCTTGCCCACGATAAGCGGATCCAGGATTCTACTGGTTGAGCCTAACGGATCCACAGCCGGATAGATTCCGAGCTCTGCAATCTTTCGGTTCAATTCGGTTGTTGCATCCAAATGGGTGAATGTTGTTGCCGGTGCAGGGTCTGTCAAGTCATCGGCCGGCACATAAACTGCCTGTACTGATGTGATTGAACCTTTCTTCGTTGAAGTGATTCGTTCCTGCATCGCTCCCATCTCGCTTGCCAACGTTGGCTGATAGCCTACGGCAGACGGCATACGTCCGAGCAAAGCTGAAACTTCTGAACCGGCCTGTGTGAAACGGAAGATATTGTCGATAAAGAACATGATATCTGCGGCCTCACCGTCTTTGCCACCATGATCACGGAACTCCTCGGCCACTGTAAGACCGGAAAGTGCTACTGATGCACGTGCGCCTGGTGGTTCGTTCATCTGTCCGTAAACAAGTGTGGCCTGGCTCTTCTTCAGTTCCTCCTTGTCAACAAGGCTCAGGTCCCATTTGCCTTCTTCCATGGCTTGCCTGAATTTGTCGCCATAGCGTATCACACCAGACTCAAGCATATCACGGATAAGGTCGTTGCCCTCACGTGTACGCTCTCCTACTCCAGCAAACACTGAATATCCGTTGTGTCCTTTGGCAATATTGTTGATAAGTTCCATGATAAGCACGGTCTTACCTACACCGGCTCCACCGAAGAGTCCAATCTTACCACCTTTCATGTATGGTTCCAAAAGGTCTATCACCTTTATACCTGTGGCAAGCATCTCTTTGTGTGTGGAGAGATCCTCAAATTTTGGTGCTTCTCTATGGATTGGATATGCGCCCTTCATATCAAGGGTTTCCATTCCGTCGATAGGCTGGCCGATGACGTTCATCATACGGCCTTTGATTTGTTCACCGGCAGGCATTTGGATTGGCGATCCTGTAGGTATAGCCTCAAGTCCTCTCTGCAAGCCATCTGTGTTGTCCATTGCCACGGTACGCACAGTATCTTCGCCGATATGCTGCTGAACTTCGATGATAAGTTCGCGGCCGTCAGGACGTTTCACTTTCAATGCGTCGTGTATCTTTGGCAACACTTTCTCCGGATTTTCGCCCTTTGTATCGAAATATACATCGATTACCGGACCTACGATCTGGGAAATACGACCAATTGTTTGTGACATTTTTTTATGTTTTAGATATTAATTTTTCACTCTTTTCTGAAGCGCACGGAAGGTTAGAGCATTTGCTTCATCTTTCATGTTTTATCAGATTTAATTTTTCGGCAAAGCCGTTTTTAATTAACGACTGCAAAAATAACAAATTATTTTAATCCCCCAATATTTTACTGCAAATTTTATTACTTACTTATTCCTATTTAAACTATTTTCGTAGACAAATTAGCGAAAATGAGCCTTTGTTATAGGTTTTGCAATAAATATTGGGGGATTGCTGTGACCTTGTCTAAACTAGATGCTCAGCTCATCGAGCACCGTTATAAGTTTCTTGTCGAATGGTTTGTCTGAGCGGATTGCGTCTGTAAACGGAACATACACTATTTCGTTGTTGCGCACGCCGACCATCAGATTTCTTTGTCCTTGCATGATTGCTTCTACCGCTCCCACTCCAGTGCGGCTTGCCAGGATACGGTCGTGTGCAGAAGGACTGCCACCGCGCTGCAGGTGTCCAAGGATAGATACTCTTACATTATAGTCTGGGAATTCCTTGTGTACGCGGTCGGCATAGTACAATGCGCCGCATTTAGGGCTTTCGCTTACTATCACGATGCAACTGCGCTTGCTTTTGCGTATTCCTCGTTCCATGAATCGTGTGAGCTGATCCACGTCGGTTGAATCTTCTGGGATTATGGCAGCTTCTGCTCCACTGGCAATTGCGCTGTTCTGGGCAAGGAATCCTGCATCACGGCCCATTACTTCAACAAAGAATATTCGCTCGTGGCTCACCGCGGTGTCGCGGATGCGGTCTACACATTCTACGATAGTGTTAAGGGTTGTGTCGTATCCTATCGTGGAGTCTGTGCCATAAAGGTCGTTGTCTATCGTTCCGGGAAGTCCAATGCAACACACATCGTGTTCTTCTGCAAAGATTTTCGCACCTGTGAGCGAGCCGTTTCCTCCAATCACCACAAGAGCGTCAATCTTGTTCTTCACCATATTTTCGTAGGCTTTCTTTCGTCCTTCTGGAGTTTCAAACTCCTTGCTACGCGCCGTGCGGAGTATTGTTCCTCCATGGTTTATTATTCCACTCACATTTTCTGTAGTGAAATCTTTGATTTCGTTGTTGATCAGTCCGTCGTATCCACGGAAAATACCTTTAATCTTAAACCCATTGCTGATGCCGGCACGTGTCACTGCACGTATTGCGGCATTCATTCCTGGAGCATCACCGCCTGAGGTGAGCACACCGATTGTCTTAATCTTCATAACTTATAATATATGTATACCTATTAAAATAATTTTCTTACAACACGACTGTCGTCAGCCACATTGTTGTCAATCCTATAATCCATGCTACTATTGAAATCCATCCGGCATTCTTGAAATACCAGCCGATATGCACACGTTCCATTTTTATCAGCGCCAATCCGCTGACTGAGCCTACAAGGAGGAAGTTGCCTCCCATTGCCGAACTGTATGCCATTATCTTCCAGTACATACCGTTTCGTGTAAATTCCCTAAGATAGTCGACATCCATATACATTGCCAGATGTGTCGAGTCCATAACCTGGTGAAGGGAGAAAAAGCTCATTGATGTGGCAAAAGTGTCAAGTACGGAACTTAGCACTGCAGAGGCTCCTCCCTGAATCCAGACGTTGTGTATTGTATTGTCGAAAAATTGTGTCAGCGGAGATATTACGCCCGTTTCTGACACTACGGATATTGCCAGCATTATTCCGAGTACAAACAGTATCATCTGTATTACTCCGTATTGAAGCACCCGGGGCACGCTGCGCTGTATCATTTTGTCAACATCCATCAGTTTGCGGTTTACCACTTCGTTTACAATCCACAACAGTGAAAGCACGCATAGCGCTCCAAGAAACGGACTTAGTTTTGTTATATTGTGGAATGTAGGAATAAACCACAATCCTCCAATTCCCACAAACAACATCAACAGCCTTTGCCAACGGTTCAGGTTTGTATCGTCGCCACGGTATGGCATGGCAAGAGTCTGCGTTTCTACGCGTTCCGGCAACTTGCGTCCGAGCCACCACACGGGTAATGCGAGAGAAATGACGCATGGCAATGCAAGGTATGTTGAGAAGTCTGTTGCGTCGATGGCATTATTGTTCCACAGCATCAGTCCGGTCGGGTCGCCTATCACGGTGAGAGCCCCGCCGCAGTTTGCCGCCAACACTATTGCCGATCCGAAAACTATTCTCTGTCTTCTGCTCGCAAGTATCTTGTGCATCACTATGAGCATCATGGTTGTTGTGGTGAGGTTGTCCAGATTTGCCGAAATCAAGAATGTTACTGCCGAAATTGTCCACAACATTCTTTTGCTGTTTCGTGTGCGCAACAGTTCTGTAAGGAAGTCAAAGCATCCGTTGTTGTTCAGGATTTCTACTATGGACATCGTGGCGAGCAGGAACAAAACGATTTCCGCTCCTTTGCCTACGTAGTTCAGAAAGATGTTTTGAGAAATAAACATTTTCACGTTTTCCGCGTTTGGCTGCACGGTTCCGAGAAAGTCTGCATATTCTCTCGGATGTTGTGCCAAAACGAAATCTGTACCGTAACAGATGTATAAGACCCAGCCTACAGCTCCTGCAAACATAGCTACTGCAGCTCTGTTTATATTTGTAAACCGTCCTGTTGCAATCAGTACGTATCCAATTAGCAATATGGCAACTATTACTATGGTCATAATTTATCTTTTGCTCTACAAAAGTACGAAATTATATCTAATTCCAAATATTTTTACAATGTTTTTTATTTGCTTTAACCGGATTTTAAAATTAGACTTGATTCTTGTCAATTTTCACTTTCTTTTTCCGTTTATTTCATGCTGTCGAGATACTGGGCGGCGGCTTCTGCACATCTTTCACCATCAACTCCTGCCGACACTATTCCTCCTGCATAGCCGGCACCTTCGCCACATGGGAAAAGCCCGCGGATCCTGACATGCTGCAGAGTTTCGCGGTCACGCAGTATTCTTACGGGCGACGAGGTTCTTGTTTCTATTGCCATCAACACGGCTTCGTTTGTGAGGAAGCCATGGCTCATGCTGCCAAACTTTTTGAATCCCTGCTGCAGTCGTCGGCTTATCATCGGAGGAAGCCAGAAGTGGAGCGGACTGGATATAAGTCCGGGTGCATAGGATGCTTTCGGCAAATCGTAGCTTAGTTTTGAATTCACAAAATCCACCATGCGTTGTGCCGGTGCCGTTTGCCGCATATTGCCGTTCATCCAGCAGTCGTGTTCTGCCTGTTCCTGAAAGTGCATCACTTTCAGCGGATCGTTTCCATCAATGTCTTCGGGACGTACTTCCACAACCATTCCGCTGTTTGACCATTGTGTGCCACGATTGCTCGGGCTCATTCCGTTTACCACAATCTGTTCCTTGTCTGTTGCCGCAGGTATCACGAATCCACCAGGACACATGCAGAAGGAGTAGACTCCTCTGCCCTCAACCTGCGTAACAAAGCTGTATTCTGCTGCGGGCAAGTATTTTCCCCTTCCCTGTCTGTTGTGGTATTGTATCTGATCTATGAGTTGCGAGGGATGTTCCAGTCTTACTCCCACGGCTATTCCTTTTGCTTCCATGTCAATGCCGGCAGTAGAGAGATAGCGGTAAACATCGCGTGACGAGTGGCCGGTGGCAAGAATTACTGGACCGTAGAATGACTTTTGCTCTTTGTTTATAAGATTCTCTGTTTCTATACCGACAACTTCGTCGCCGTGGAGCATCAGAGATGTCATTTTTGTTTGGAAGTGTACTTCTCCTCCGCATTTCAGAATGGTATTTCTCATTGCCTCTATTACGGCCGGCAATTTGTCTGTTCCAATATGGGGGTGGGCATCTGCAAGTATTGCTGTAGAAGCACCGTGCTGACAGAACACATTGAGAATTTTCTCGGTATCACCGCGTTTTTTGCTTCGGGTGTAAAGTTTGCCGTCTGAATATGCGCCGGCTCCACCCTCGCCAAAACAGTAGTTGCTCTCCGGGTCCACCTTCTGTGTTTTTGTTATTGCAGAAAGGTCTTTTTTTCTGTCTCTCACGTTTTTTCCACGTTCCACCACAATGGGGCGGTATCCACATTCTATCGCTTTGAGTGCAGCAAAGAGTCCTCCGGGTCCTGCCCCAACTACAACAATCGCCTTTGCTGACGACACATCGCCATAGTACGTATGCACATATTCATCGTCTGTCGGTTGCTCGTTGATATACAGCCTAACCTTGAGGTTTACGAAAATATTTCTCTGTCTGGCATCGATGCTCCGTTTCAGTATGCGCGTTGCTGTTATCGTGCGGGCATCTATGCCACACTCGTCAGCAAGAAAGTTTTTCAGCAGACTTTCTGTCGCTGCAATCTGTGGTGTCACCCGTATTTGGAGTTCTTTTATCATAATAATTTTCCAATATAGTAAAAAAAGCTTCACCGCCCGTATGTGCGCTGAAGCTTTGTGTTGTTTACCCTGTTTTTCCATTTATGGTTGATATCAATGTCAAGAAACAGCGCTTTGCTCATGTAAAACAGTGCTTTACGTATGTCTCAGCGTGCTTTGCATTTTTATTCTGTCATTATATCGCCACATTATGTTTTCTTGTAAAAACAGGCATATTCTGTCATGTTATTTTTACTCTTGAAATTATTTCTTTGCAGCAGACTTGTAAGCCTTGTTCAAACCGGCAATAACTTCGTTTGTAATGTCGTATGACTTGTCGGCATACAGAATGTTGTCGCCAGCCTTGCTGATTATAAGTGCATATTTCTTATCCTTGTTGTATGCAGCCAGATAATGCTGAATACTGTCGCGCAAAGCATTGTTGAATTTATTTGTTTCATTTTCAAAGTCTGTGCCGAGGCGTTGCTGCAATGCCTGCAGTTCTGCTCCTTGGCGCTGAAGTCCTGCCTGGACGGCCTCAGCCTGTTGCTGAGTGTATTTGTTACTCTGCACATCTTGCTGGAACTTTGCGGCTGCTGCTTGAAGCGAGCGTTGCTTTGCATCGAGAGTATTCCCGATGTTTTGTCTTTTTTTCTGAAGGATGATAGAATATTCCTTGCAGAATTTATACTGCGACATTATTGAGTCTACCTCAACATATGCAATCTTCATTGCTCCTGCCTGCTGTGCGGGAGCCTGTACCTTTTCGTCTACTTTCTTTGCCTCGTTATTGCATGAAGCAAATGCCAGCAATGATATTGCAACGGCTGACATCACACGAACCATTTTCTTGTTCATATATTTTCGTTTTGTTTTTATTATCCAGTGTTACACGTTTTTCTGCTCTTCCCGGCAGACAAATCCAATTCCGTTTTTTCAATCCTGATGCACCTGCAACAAAAATGTTGTGGATTTTTCGCTCAAGACTATCCTAAAACTTTGCAAAGATAATGCAATTTGACTTTTCTGCAAAATAAAAGTATGGAAATAATTTGGCAAATACAAAAAATTTGGTATTTACATGGAAAGTGTGTAACTTTGCATCTGTATACATAGACATAAATTTTCACACACATATAAAAATTATGAGCAACAGTGAATTAAAACCTTCTTGCGTCTTTGAACAGTTTGCAAAGATCAACAAGATTCCCCGTCCGTCAAAGCACGAGGAGAAGATGATTGAATTTCTCAAGGAATTCGGCGAAAGCAGAAATCTTGAGACAGTGGTTGACAAAACAGGAAACGTGATTATAAGGAAGCCTGCGACAAAAGGCTTTGAAAACTGCGAGACCATAATTCTGCAGAGCCATATGGATATGGTTTGCGACAAGCTCGTGGACAAGGATATCGACTTTACAAAAGATCCTATAGAAACTTATGTAGACGGAGAATGGATGAAGGCCAAGGGCACGACTCTCGGTGCTGACGATGGTATCGGATGCGCCATCGAGATGGCAATCCTTGACAGCAATGACATTGAGCACGGTCCTATAGAATGTGTCTTCACACGTGATGAAGAGACCGGCCTTACAGGGGCCCATGGAATGGAAGCCGGATTTATGACCGGAAATATGCTCATTAACCTTGACAGTGAGGACGAGGGCCAGATTTTCATCAGCTGTGCCGGCGGACAGACAACAACGGCAAAATTCAATTTTGAAAGGGAAAAGCTGAGCGACAGCTTCTTCTTTATGAAGGCTTCCATAAAGGGACTTGTAGGTGGACACAGTGGCGACGACATCAACAAGAAAAGGGCCAACTGCATAAAGTTGCTCGCCAGATTCTTGTTCAGCGAACAGGAAAAGACAGACTTGCGCCTGGCAAGTTTCAATTCCGGACGAATGCACAATGCTATCCCTCGTGATGGAGTTGTTGTATTTGCCGTTCCTGCAAAGGACAAGGAGACGGTGAAAGCAGACTGGAACATGTTTGCCTCTGATGTAGAAGATGAGTTCCACGTAACGGAGAGCGACATGACATTCTCTCTGGAAAGCACCGAAGCTCAGAAAACACTGCGCAAGGACAATTCTGACAAATTAATCCTTGCAATGCAGGCTGTAGACAACGGTGTGCTGGCAATGTGTCAGGACAAGGCTCTTGAGTGGATGGTTGAAACTTCGAGCAATGTGGCAAGCGTGGTTACAGGCGACAACAGTATCGTTGTGGTTGCATCTCAGCGTTCAAACGTGATGAGCAACCTGCAGAATATGACTAACACGGTTAAAGCAGCATTCCTTTTGGCAGGAGCGGAAGTAAAAGTAGACGACGCTTATCCTGCATGGAAGATGAACCCGGAAAGCAAGCTTACAGATATCGTTGTGAAGGCTTACAAAAAGCTATTCAACAAAGAGCCTTTGGTGATTGGCATTCATGCAGGCCTTGAGTGTGGACTATTCTCTGAAAAGTATCCTCACCTCGACATGGTGTCATTTGGGCCTACCTTGCGTGGCGTTCACTCTCCTGACGAGCGTCTGCTCATTCCTACTGTTCAGATGGTTTGGGATCACTTGCTCGAAATTCTGAAAAATGCACCTGTAAAATAACAAACGTTATTTCATAAAAAATAAGTTTCGCCGACAATCGTCATGCGAAACTTATTTTTTTATATCTTTACCCCTTTTTCCCTTTCCAAAGAGTATTGATGTTTTTGTAGAGCTTTTCTTCATTCGGGAAATGCTGTGCCTCCCATAATTTCAGGTCTTTCAACCTGTCTGGCATAAACTGCTGTTCCACGAAATGCCCAGGATAGTCGTGAGAGTATTTGTAGCCGTCGGCATATCCAAGATCTGCCATAAGCTTTGTTGGAGCATTGCGAAGATGAAGCGGAACCGGCAGATTGCCGGTTTGCCTCACAATCTGTAATGCCTTGTTTATTCCAAGATATGCCGAATTGCTCTTGGGTGAGGCTGCAAGATAAACCGTAGCTTCTGCAAGAGGGATACGTCCTTCGGGCCATCCTACTTTCATCACAGCATCAAAGGCTGCATTGGCAAGCAGAAGTGCATTGGGATTTGCAAGTCCGATATCTTCAGATGCGCTTATCACCAGTCTTCTGGCTATAAACGACGGGTCTTCCCCACCCTCTATCAGTCTTGCAAGCCAATACAATGCCGCATCAGGATCGGAACCGCGTATGCTCTTGATAAAAGCAGAAATTATATCATAGTGCATCTCGCCGTCCTTGTCGTAGGCAAGAGGATTTTGCTGCAAAGCTTTCTTTACGATATCGTCGGTAATCAATACTGTTTCGTCTGAACTTGATTCCACTATCAGTTCAAGTATGTTCAGCAACTTTCGCGCATCGCCTCCGCTATAGCGTAAGATTGCCGAGGTTTCTTTCAAATCTATCTTACGCTTTTTTAGCTCGACATCTTTGGATACAGCCCGGTTGAGCAATTCAATCAAATCGCTTTCTTCCAATGACTTCAGAACATACAACTGACAGCGCGACAAAAGCGGCCGGATTACCTCAAACGAGGGATTTTCTGTCGTTGCACCTATCAATGTTACAATGCCTTTCTCTACTGCTCCGAGAAGTGAGTCTTGCTGACTTTTGCTAAAGCGGTGTATCTCATCAATAAAGAGTATAGGATTGTTCTCGTTGAAAAACCTTCCTGCCTTTGCTTTTTCTATCACGTCTCTGACGTCCTTGACGCCGCTCGTTACGGCGCTAAGCGTAAAGAAAGGCACTTTCAGCTGCGACGCAACGATCTGTGCCAAAGTGGTTTTTCCAACTCCTGGCGGTCCCCATAATATAAAAGAGGTGATGTGTCCACCTTCTATCATATTGCGCAACACCGCACCTTGTCCGACAAGGTGTTTCTGCCCGATATATTCATCGAGACTCTTTGGTCTCATTCTTTCAGCTAACGGTTGACTCATACATGCAAAATTATGAAATAAATTGCATACAAGCAAAAAATGTAGTTCAAAAACTTGCTTATAGCAGATAATATATTAATTTTGCACTCCACAAAGTGAGAAAAACCGGAAACAACATGAGAGTGTCAATATTACAAACAGATATAAATTGGGGGGAACCATCTGTCAATCAGCTTAATGCAGAGAGGGCCATTGACGGTTTGCCACAAACTGACTTGATTGTATTGCCTGAAACATGGAGTACCGGATTTGCTGTCAATCCAGAAGGCATCGCCGAAAATGAAGGAAAAGACAAAGCGTGCGATTCTGCAAGATGGATGAAAAGAATTGCCCAAGAACGCAATATTGCAATATGCGGGAGCATTTCTGTTAGGACGACGGAAAATACATATGCCAACAGAATGTATTTTGTGTATCCAGACGGAACAGTGAAAACATACGACAAGAGGCATTTGTTTACTCCCGGAGGGGAAAACCTGAGATATACGGCTGGAAAGGAAAGATGCATTGTCGAATACAGCGGCACAAGATTTCTGTTGCAGATTTGTTACGACTTGCGGTTTCCCGTATGGACACGAAACAAAGGCGACTATGATGCGATAATATATGTAGCAAATTGGCCAAAGAGCAGACATAATGTATGGACTACTCTTCTCAAGGCACGGGCGATAGAAAACCAATGCTATGTAATTGGCGTGAACCGCGTTGGTGAAGACAAGTCTTGCAAATATGCCGGAGGAAGCATAATAGTAAACCCATATGGCAAAACGGTATGCCTATGTGAAGACAACGTAAAAGGCTGCGCAACGGGAAATATAGAAATGCTGATGCTGGAAAAGTTTAGAGAATCATTCCCTGTGCTTGATGATGCAGACACTTTCAGTATTAATGCCGGACTGTAAATAAACAGGCTTGGATGTAACAGGAAAACGATTCTTTGTGACAGGTATTATTTATATCTTAGTCAAGATGACGATAAATCAAGAATAACAAATAAAAGATTATAATAAATATATGAAAGAAGCAGGAAATAAAGCGCTGACATTGAAGACTCTCAACAAGAGCAACGTATGGGATGTTCAAGAGAACGATATTTTTAGATTGCTTGAGACTGCCGGAAAAGATGCAGAAATGAGCGAGAATCTGAACCACTATTTCGACATTATCAAAAGTGCTTTTGATATTGAAGAAATAAAAATTGACCGTCCGGAAGTTATTAAGAAATACGAGGCGAGGGATTTCAAGGTTGGTGATATAAAAATTGACGAAAAGAATGTCAAGAAATACGGTATCAAGAAGAAAACGATAATGAGAGTTACCGATTTGACGTATGAGAACATTCGCCATATCTCGGCAGCAAAACTCCTGGAAGTTATCGACCGCAACTTTGGCGGAGGATGGGACTCCTTGTCGCAGAGCATTCAAGATATCATACAGAGCGGATTTGATATCAGCACTACAACTCTGCCCAAAGACAGACTGCACAAAAAAGGCGGACTGTATGAAAAGAAAGTTGAAGACGGGTTCGAAGTGCTCGAAATTCCAAAAGGAGCCTGGACAGAAGCTATCTTTGCAAAAATCAAGCCTCTTGAAGAAAAACTCCACATCGATATCGACGAAGACAAGAAAAAAGACCTTGACGAGGATGAGGACGAGGATTTGCCTGAGGAGGAAGACAAGTTTGACGACGAGGACGATTTCGACGAAGACAAAATGACCGAAGAAAGCTATCGCACTACAATCGAAGAAGACCCCGAAGAATTGTCGCTCGAAGCCGAAGACGTGGCCGACGATGACGAATACTAATCCGTCGGATGTGTAAATGAAAAGATTTGTAATATTATTTAAACTTGCGGTCCCCTTTCTTTTCTTCTCATGTGCTGAAAACAAATCAGCAAAAGAAGAAGGGAAAGGGGACAGCTTATATGTTATCATAAGACAAAGAAAAATAACATAAAAGGAAAAAGCAACTTTAGTATGTAGAAAAAAATTCTTATCTTTGCATAAGATAAGCTGCATCTCAGCATAACATTCAAATAAATTTGATGTTCTGCATTCAATTTGCATTATCTTTGCATAAGATAAGCTGCATCTCAGCATAACATTCAAATAAATTTGATGTTCTGCATTCAATTTGCATTAT
>CAKQDG010000026.1 GCA_934219025.1 uncultured Prevotella sp.
TCGGGTTTATAATCTTCCCCTCCCCCGCCTCCCCCTCCGGGGGCGGAGCAGTTACCTTTAAATGACATAAACTTACATATTTGTCATTACAAAAATCTGTATCATTACTAATTTTACCAGTAAACATTTAAGCTTTTAGCAGAAAGAGCAACTGCTCCGCCCCTGACAAGGGGAGGCGGGGGAGGGGAAGAAGAACTTAATCAGAAACTTCAGTAATATATTTTATCGAAAATTCATTCTTCCTTTTTTTAGACGAAAACAATAGAAACATTCTTCTGACAATATATTCTATATGCGAAAGACAGACAGTTAGGCAATAGGCATAGCGGAGAAAAACAAAAAAGTTTCGACAAAATGGATATTATGTTATATTTTTCGTATATTTGCATTATCTTTATATAAGATAAACTGCAACAAAAGCTAAATGATTTGAGCAAATGCTTTCTGAAGTATGCTGATATTCAAAAAAACCAAATACACAAAACGTCTATGAACACAAAACAACTGTTTTTCGTAATGGCTCTATGCCTCACAACGGGTGTTAGACAGGCACCGGCACAGGGATTCTTGAACAAACTGAAGAACGCGGGCACGCAGATTGTAAAGAAGGCTGCAAGAGATGCAGCGCCCGAACCTGTAAAGAAAGTGATTAAAGAGACCAACAAGACCGAGGCCAAGGTGCGCGGCACAAAAAACAAGGTGCAGCGCGGAGAGTCGAAGGCCCGCACGGCGCGCGCTCAGAGTTTCGACCCAGGCAAGAAGGTCATCACCGTGAAATTCTGCGAGGGCGTGGGACAGAAGATGTGGTACGGACGCGTGGGCGGCGTGTCGCCTGCACCTCCGGCACAGTGTCCCAAGCAGCCGGCATGGTTTGAAGCCTTGCCACAGCTCTGGGACCTCACCAACGAGCGCCTTGCCCAGGAGTCGGACATGCTCGAGGCGTGGATGAAAGCCGACAAACCGGCGTGCGAACCTGTGCTCGTAAGGCGCGAGTTTGTTTCCGGCGAGTTGAAAGACCGTATTGAAGGTGTGAACAAAGCCGTGAAAAACATCATAAACAACGACCCCGACGAGGAGGATTTCCTTGCTTCGTCGCTTGAGGACTTCGGTTTCAAGAGAGCTGTCAGCTCTGACCTCAAGCCTCTCTATCCCTCGCTCGACGAGGATGTGGTGGCATGGCTGAAAAAGATTGACCGGAAGACAAAGACTCTCGACATAAAGGTGTATGCCGGCGGCTCCAGCTCTGAGGTCAAGATGTGGCAGGATGGCATGTGGTTTAGCGTGAACACGCAAGCTGGCACTGCAAAGCTTGAAAATCTCGACATGGACCAGGCCACGGGGCGCGACTTCGTGGTGCCTGCCACCATCCACTACGGCGGACGCACGTTCAAGGTGACGGAAATCGGAGCAAGCGCCTTTAACACACTGAAGATGAAGTCGGTCACGCTGCCCGAGGGACTGAAAGAGATTGGCGACAATGCCTTTGCCTGCACCAACCTCTCTGCAATCACGATTCCGCAAACCGTAACGAAGATTGGCCACAGGGCATTTGCAAGTATGCCGCTGCTCAAGACAATGACAGTGCCTGAGAGTGTGAAGGAAATGGGACGCGGCGTATTCTCCGTTGACAAGTCGCTCACTTCCGTTACGCTCCCGTCACGCCTCAACCGCATGAACAACACGATGTTCCAACTCTGCACCGCACTCACAAAGGTTACGCTGCCACGGAATATCACTACGTTGCCGGAGTTTACTTTCGAGGACTGCCGCTCGCTCGCTTCGGTTACGCTGCCCGACTGTGTTACCGAGATTGGACAAAATGCTTTCAAAAACACAGCCCTCACCGTAGCGCCAGTGCCGGCAAGCTTAAAGAAAATCGGTTCTGACGCCTTCAGCGGATGCACTAAGCTCACAACTGTGAACATTCATAATGGTGTGGAGATAGGCTTCATGGCATTCAGAAACTGCAAGTCGCTGAAAAAGGCTAAAGTTGGAAAGCAGTATAAAGAGGATTGGTATGAACTGGTTGGCATATTCAGCGGATGCCCGTTTATGCCCACAAGCCCCACTTCGATACCGGCTGCAATATCGTTCAACGAATAACACAGGCACACTGATGTTACTCTTGACCATTGTATATTAAAGTTTCGGATTTATATTTTCCCCTCCCCCACCTCTAAGTTTGCAGAGGAAAGGGAGGGGAAAAATAAAAAAACAGAAAGTTCAATGCTATATTATTCATAGAGATTTTTGTCTCCCCTATTAATAATATAGGTGTAAGAAATTGGCAATCACTGTCTGTTCAGGTCAATCTGCTTGTGCACGATGCGGAAGCGGCGCCATGTGTAGACGCAATGCAGCGTGCCGTCTTTAGCCTGGATTATTGCAGGATAGGAATAGTCGCCAATCGGACTGTCTTCCAGCGTGATTGCGTGTTTCCAGTTCAGTCCGTCGTCCGACAAAGCTATCGACACCGGGTTGCGCGGACCTTTCGGCGTGCCGGGAATAGTGGCAAAGTCGTTGTATATCAGCACGTGCCTTCCGTCGGCCATCGTCAGGGCATCGGTGCCCGACTGGTTGTTTGGCACATCGATAAGCGTAACCTTTGTCCATGTGTCGCCGTTGTCGCTGCTCCACGTAGAGGCGAGTTTGCCGTTTCTTGTTCTGCCAATAGCCTGCAGTCTGCCGTCTTTAAGTTTCAGTATCGAGGGCTGTATGCAGTATATCGGGTTCAGTTTGTGTTCTATTGTGTCGCCGGTCAGGAGCGAACCGTCGGGTGCCATGTCGATGGTGAGCGGGCGCAGTTCGCGCTCTATCGGACCTACATATTTCCACTTTCCAGTGTTAAGGTCCATAATTTCAAAATGGAATTTCCATCCACCCTCGTTCTCGGTGCTCGACGGGCAAATCAGCCGGTTGCCCACGATGACCGGCTTGTTTTTTATCGGTCCCTGGAATCCTTCGGGCAGAGGTTCCTTCTCCGACCAAGTTTTTCCGCCGTCGCGACTCTTTATCACCCATCCGGTCCAGTCGTTCATCACCCATCCAATCTTGAAGAAAAGCCAAAGTTCCTTGTTTGGCATTTCAAAGAGCACGGGGTTCCAGCAAGCCTTCCGGTAGAGCCCCGTAGGGATGGAGTCGCGCTTGGAATCAGCCCACGTTTTGTCTTTGCCCACAATCGGACCGGTTTCGGCTTTCGCACAGGTGGTATCCATGCGCGCAATTTCCGCGTTTCGCGTTCCCATCCGGAACACACCGTCGGCAACAAGCTGCGGAGCCGTCCATTTGTCGCTGCCCTTAGGCTTGCGGTTCACCCAGATACACACGTCTGGATTTCGCTCCTTTGTTCCTCCGAAGTATGTGGCAACAAGGTCGCCATTGTCGAGCTCCACAATCGACGAGGCGTGGCATTGCGGAAAGTCGGTCTGCTTATACACAAATTCGTCGTCTACCACCCTTTTGTCGGCAAAACTGTATTTGCAGTCGAAAGAGTATTTGCCCGACCCTACAGTCTTGGTTTCGCCATTTGGCAGACACACGTCGGCAGTTATGCCCACCGGCACCTCCACGTTCCAGTGAAGATTTTCCAAATCCTTGTTCCACACCGACTTCAATGGTCCGTAGGGCGTGTTGTAGCTCATATTTACGCTGTCGAGGTCTTCAATCTCAAAGCTCGGCTTCAACACTGTATGCCTGTATGCCACCGACCCCTCGGCATTTCTAATGCCTCCGAGATACTGGTAGCACCATGGCAGCAAGTCGCCGAGCAGCATCACGTGGTTTCCGGAGTTCATCCAGGAGTTAGCCTTGTCGCCGTTCCACAGTTCCCAAACCGTTGTGGCACCCGACTTCAGCATATATCCCCATGAGGGATAAGTGTCGTTTGTGGCGAGCATGTATGCCACATCGGCAAAGCCGTTGTCAGACAATCCGCGCATGAGCCATGAGATTCCAATCACACCACACGACACATGGCCCTTGTTGAGGGTAAGGATATTGGCCACAATGTTTCTCGCCACATCCTCCTTGCAGTCGGCGGGCACGATGCCAAGAGCCAGCGGAAGAAGATTTGCCGTGGCAGTGTTGTTGCCGTAGAACACGCTGTCGGGATAGAGCACGTGGTCGTGTCGGGGCGAAGTGCCACGTTTCACGAAGAGGAATTCCCGGTTGAAGGCATCCGTCATTTGTTTTTCGAGCTTTGCATAATGCGCCGTGTCGCTGTAGTTGCCGGTGATGCGTGCAAATTTCTGCATCAGACGCATATTCTTTATCATGTAGGCAGTGGAGATGAGTCTGCCGTCGGTTTGTCTTGCCGGGTCTTGCGAGTGAATCAGCGAGAGGTCTTCTGGCGGCACACACCAGTCGCCGTATTTATCCTTGGTGATGATGCCATTTTCCATATATTCGCCTATCACGTGTGCCACCCATTTCTTCAGTGCAGGATACGAAGCCTTTATCGGTTCGTCGTTGCCAAACTGCGAATATATCATGTCGCATCCGAATGGTAATGCCGACGGCCACGTAATGTCGTCGTTGTAGTAGTTCCAGAAAGCAGGCGAAACGTCGCACAGCGTGCCGTTGCTGCGCTGCGATTCGCAGATGTCGCGCATCCATTTGGTGTAAAGGCGTTCGTTGCCAAACAGATAGGATTCGCCGAGGCATCCCATTACGCGGTCGCCGAGCCATGGTTGTCGCTCGTTGCGCTGCGGACAGTCCACGGGGTAGCCCTTATAGTTTGACTGTATGCCCCACCACGCATTTTTGTAAATGCCGTTGAGCGTGGCGTTGCTGGCAGAAAATTCGCCGATGCTTGCCATATCATCGGCAACCACCTGGGCTTCGATATCAGATGCAGAAAGAGAAGCCATGCCACTCACTTCCACGAACCTGAACCCGTGGTAGACAAATGTGGAATGCCATTTTCTGTTGTTGTCGATGCCTGAGCATATGTATTTGTCTTCTGTTTCGGCATCACGCAGGTTGGCTATAAACAGGTTTCCGTCGTCGGCGAGCTTTTCGGCATACTTTATTTTTATGCTGTCGCCACGGTTGCCGCGCATCTTCATCTGTACCCATCCGGCAGTGTTCTGACCGAAGTCCACGATAAATGTGCCACGTTCTGTTTTCCTTATACTTTTGGGGCTAATCGTAGAGAGTACTCTCATGTTTGGCGCTGGTTGTCCACAAAGTTCGCCCATGGGAACATCCGTGCGTTCGGCATTCTGCCAGTGAGAATCGTCAAATCCAACTGTTGCCCAGTTATCCATTTCCATTCTTGCGTCATACACTTCCCCGTCGTATTCGTTGTTGGAACGAATCGGTCCGTTGGCCGTTGCTTTCCATTTTTCGGAAGAAGAGAAATGGTTCACTGTGCCGTCAGAATATTCCACGACAAGCATAAAACGACATTTCGGGAAACCAAGAAAAGGTGTTTTCCAATGTTTGTCGTATCTCATCGGCACGGTTCTGCCGTTGCCAAGCACGATTCCTATACATGCTTTGCTGGTGCCATTGTCCTTACTGTTATCTTTGCTGTTGCCATTGTTGTTGTCCTTGTCATTGCCTGTCGCAAGGGAATTTGTAATGTCAAAGGTGTTGTAGATTACGGATTTCCTTGTGTCTGTCTGTTGTGGTGCAAGCACGTCGCAGCCTTGTTTCTGCCCGTTTACGAATAGTTCGTAAAGCCCCAGAGTGGCTACGTATGCAGTGGCGCGCCTTACTTTTTTACCGGCAGCCAAATCAATTTCCGTGCGTAGATAGCGGGCATTTACACGAGTCTTGAATCCCATACTCTCTCCGTTGAGCAAATGGTCTATGCCAATCCATCTGCCCTCCCAATGTCCCTCATCGAGAAGTCCCACAGAGAAAGACTGAGGTTGTGCCCAAGCAGAGTTGCCGTTGTTAGTGAATACTTTAACAGTCCAAAATACCAGTTGGTTGTCTTTCAGTTTCTTTCCTTTATATGCAATCCAGAGTTGATCGGCCGACGACACAATCCCGGAGTTCCACATGTCGGCCTTGTCCTCGGAAAGCAGTTCCTTGCTTGATGCTGCAAGAATCTGATAAGCCACTTGGCGCGTGTCGTTTTTTTTGCTTGTGGTCTGCCAGGAAAACCTTGGCATCCTTGAACTTATCCCCAACGGGTTGTGCATGTTTTCTGTAAGCAGGTTCCCCACTTCAACACCTGCGGTGCTTACGGCCTTTGTTTTTTGTCTTTTGGCTGCAATGGTAGGGCAGGTGAATGCAAACACCAGTAGTGCAGTGAGCAACACTGTTGGAAAGTAAGCTTTTGATTTCGTTATTGCCATATATTTCAGTTGCTTTGAATTACGAATTGCGGTTGTTGCCGCAGTCGTGTATGTGTGGATTTAAAAAATTGGTGTCAAGAGCATTTCTGCCAAGACACCAATTCCTTTGTTCTTTTAATTGAAACGGGGCTTCAGCGTTACTTGTTGTTGTCAGTTACTTTCTTGCCCTTGAATACAATAGTGAAAGTTTTTGCACCCCGGATAGTGAATATCGACAAAGACAGGTGGGTTTCCACATTCTTGTCGTTGTCAACTCTTCCAAGGAAGGCTGAACCAAGCGCATTTGTCTTCACATGATTGGAAAAGGCAAAACCATTGTTACTGTGGCTTACATTTCCGATGCAACTTTGGTTCACGTCCCAGTCCGCGCAGGTGAATGTGAAGTTTGCCGTGTATTTGTCGGCTGCCGTAACGGTCATTGTACCCGGAGCTTCTTCCGTTTGTGCATTTGACACACCGTTCATTGTGCGGTAGTAAGTGCCTTCATATACTCCGGCTGCGTCGTTAGCAGCAGTATCATTGAATGTTATGTCGTTGTCGTCGTCGCTACAGCCGGCAAAAAAGGTTACGGCGAATAGCGCAGTGAGAAACATATATAATGTCTTTTTCATTTTTCTTTAAGTTTAAAGGGTTAGTATCCAGGATTCTGGTCAGCAGAGGTAAGGGCAGTGTTAGTTTCAATTTCCTTGGCAGGAATCGGTCGCAGCCATTTTATCTCTCCATTGACGTTAGACATTGTTTCAACCGATGTTACGCCGTCGTTGTAGGCAAGACAGTAGCGCACAAGCTGACGGGTGCGGCGCAAGTCGGTCCAGCGTGTAGTCTCGGCATAGAGTTCACGGGCACGCTCGTCGAGGATAAGGTCGAGCATGGTGATTGCTCCGAATGATACCGGGCGCTCATAGTTTGGTGCATAATCATTAATCGAGGCGAGATGGCTTGCATGCGACCTGTCGCGCACGGCATTTACATATTGCAGTGCCATAGGTTCGTTACCACACATATAATAAGCCTCGGCAGCAACAAGATAAATGTCGCTGAGGTGCAACACAGGAATGTCGCGGTAGTCGCAGCTGCCCTGGTTTACCATATCCGTGTTTGGATCATCAAACTTCTTCACCGGTGGCACGCTTCCGGCATTCACCCTCTTGAAGTCATCGTAGTCTCTGACATCGATGTTGTCGATGCTGCCGTCTTCATTGAACCACCAGAAAGACATGTTGTCTTTCTTGAGCCATGCCACGTGTCCGAGGTTAGGGCAGTCGCCCTTGATGAAGCGCATTTTGTTTTCAGCTATATACTGGTCAATTTCAGAGCGGTCGGTCCAGTAAGGGAAGTATTTGAAAGCAATCTGCATATTCGCCTTAGCCTCGTCAGAAGCATTGTAGTAAGCATAATATCCGGTGGTGAGCCACTGGTTCGGCGTATAGTTGTAGATAGTTGTCATGAAGGTCCCCTCATAACGGTCGTCGCCTTTGTCAAACAGATAAAGGCTCTTCATCGACGGTGCAAGGTTGGCATCACAGTTTTTCAGTCCGCCATAGGTCACGTTGCCATATTCGCTGCCGTATGTGTTCTGTCGGCTGTTGCCGCCTTTCAGTTTGTCGCCGGGATATCCTGCACGGTCGTACTGCACAGAAAATATTTCCTCGTCGTTCCCCTCGTTCTTGGGCGCCCACTTGTCTTCGAACGACATTGTGAGCTGCTGTCCGTCGATGGCAAGCTTTGCATATTCGGCAGCCTTCTGGAAGTAAGACTGTCCGGTCACGGTGTATGTGCCCTGAGCAGCATCGTTGAGCTTAGTTTCAAGATCCCATCCGGCAGCCAGGCAAACTTTGGCGAGCAGGGCTTTTACTGCACGCTGGCTAACATTGCCGTTTTTGTCGGTAGCCGGAAGCTTGTCGCAGTTCACGATGCTTTCGAGATCGGCAATCATGTTGTCGTAAATCTCCTTGAGCGGTGTGCGTGGATAGTTGTCGTTGGCATCGTTGATAAACGAAGTGCTGTAAGGCACAGAGCCGAACTGCTGCGTGAGCTGGAAATATCCGAAGGCGCGCATGAACTTTGCTTCAGCCTCGTATTTCTTGTCCCCCTTGCAGTATTTCAGCAATTCGTTGGCATGCTGGATAAGGTCGTTGCAGTTAGAGTAATAACTTGTCAGGTCTGCATCTTCAGGTGTGAACTTGTAGCCCTGATAGTCGTTCACAGTGGTAGACTTCGTTGTAGTATAGAGGTCGGTGCCCCATTCTGTGAGAGCGGTTTCGTTCACTATAGGCTTTATAGTGCTATACATCGAAACCCTGAGAGCTTCGATGGCTTCCTGTTTCTGCAGTTGTTTTTCAGCATCGATATTCGCCTTGTTGTCCACGTCGAGACTGCATCCGGTGAGAACCGTTGCTCCGGCAATGGCGGCAAAGAGAGCTGAGCTGATATATTTTTTCATAATTGTATTTTCGTTTTATAGGTTATACGTATGTAAGTCTTTATATGTTTGCGCTTTCGTTCAGTACTTGCGCAATAATCACAACTCAAATTAGCATTGCAATTATGAATCATAATTCGCTATTGGCATAGCAAACAGAATTCATTTCTTGCACGACAATCAGAATTTGATACTTGCGCCAAACTGCCATGTCGTGGTGCTTGGTCCGTCGTTTGCAAGAGAGGCGTCAGCCCATTCCGGGTCGTAGCCTTTGTATTTTGTGAAAACGAACGGGTTAGTAACAGTGCAGTAGATTCTGAACTTCTGGCATCCGAATTTAGAGAGCCAGCTCTTAGGCAGCGAGTATCCCAGCGTGATGTATTTCACTTTCACGAAGGAGCCGTCTGTTATAGAGTTGCCGTGCTTGAGCCAGTAAGCTGTGCCGAGTCCGCCGTTTCCGCATCCGTTGTTCGGGAAAGGATACTTGCCGTAATGGGTAGTTTCCTGGTAAACCGGATTGATGTAAGAGCCATCGTCGTTGATACCGTCGCAACTTACGAGAGTTCCTGCCGGTATATAGAAGTCCACGTCAAGTTTGGTGAGTCCGCGGTCGTTGAGTGCAAGATAATTCTGATAGAAGTTAGAGAACACCTTGTTGCCCTGTTTTGCATACAGCGAGAACGAGAAGTCCAGGTTTTTCCACGAGAGGTTGCTTGTGAAACTTCCGGTCCACTTCGGGTCGGTGTTGTAGGTTATCTTGTCGTCATCGGTGTATTTGCCGTCGCCGTTTCTGTCCACGATGATAGGGTTGCCCTCAACAAGTCCGTAGCATTTGTTGTAGTAAGCATATTCTTTCACCTTCTCGCCGGGAGTGAATCCCTTGAGCTTAGCCACCTGATTGTCTGGCACAATCATGTCGCGGTCGGACACGATGCCCTTCCATTCGTAGTCGTAGAGTATTCCGTAAGGCTTGCCGATGATGAGGTTGCCTTTCACGTCGCTTGTCAGCAAGTTACCGGTTCCGTTCACCTCGAGCACCTTGTTGCTGTTGTGTGCGAAGGTGAATGTTGTTTCCCAGTTCCAGTCTTTTGTCTGGATGTTTGTTGTGGTGAGTGCGATTTCAATACCGCGGTTTCTTACCGAGCCAACGTTTGTTCTCACCGTAGCCCCTGCAGTTTCGAGCGGCAGGTCTCTGTTGAACAACAGGTCAGTGGATTTTTTGTTGTAGATATCCACCGAACCGCGTATGCGTTCGTTGAAGAATCCGAAGTCTACACCGAAGTTGATTTCGTGAGATTTCTCCCATTTCAGGTCAGGGTCTACAATCTTGTCGATGGCAACGCCCTGACTGTATGTATTGCCGAACGGATAGTATATTGGATTGCCCATAACCGACATGGTTTCGTAGTCGGTAACGCTGTTGTTACCAGTTACACCGTAGGAGAGACGCAGTTTCAGGTTAGACAGCCAACTTCTTGTCTTTTCCATAAACGGCTCCTCCGACATGCGCCATGCAAAGGCTGCAGAGGGGAACATCCCCCAGCGGTTGCCCGAGCTGAAGCGCGAGCTGCCGTCCCAGCGCACCGTGCCTGTGAAGAGATAGCGTCCGAGGTAAGTATAGTTGGCGCGGAATGCATACGACATCAGTTTGTTTTCCGAATAGCTGCTGTTAGAGTTGCTGGTGTTGTAGTCGTAGCCATTGTTGCTCGTTCCGATGTTCCACCAGTATGTGCCGTCCATCACCTTATTATATAGTAGGTTCTCCGACTCATAGTTTTGATATGTGTAAGACACGAGTCCCATGAGGTTGAGGTGATGGTCTTCGCCGAACATGCGGTCGTATGTCACCTGGTTGTCCCATGTGTAAGAGAAAGTTTCCTCGTAGGAGCGCTTTGCCGTGTTCTGTGTTTCGCCAGCCAGTGTGCCCTGATAGAATCCGTAGCGCTGATGGTTGTAAGAAGGCGACAACGTGGTTTTCAGCGAGAGTCCCTTGATAGGCTTTGCCTCGAGATACACGTTTCCGAGAGCAGTCCATGTAAGTCTGTTGGAGCTCTGGTCCTGCATCAGTATCAAGGGGTTGATATTGTTGGTAAACTGATACATGTCGGTGTTCAGAGCCTCTTTGCTGCCCGGGCGGTAGTTGATGTTGCCGTCGCTGTCGTAAGGCTGCATGAACGGGTTTACGCGGAATGCATACTGCACTGCGTCGTCGCTGGCATAGTCTTTGTTTATGCGTGCCAGGTTTACGCTTGCGCCGGCAGAGAGCCAGTTGTTTATCTTTGTGTCCACGCTGGTCTTGAGAGTAAACTTCTCCTGTTCGTCGTTTTTGTATATACCCTTCTCCTTGGTATATCCGAATCCGATGTGGTAGTTAGTCTTGTTGCTTGATCCGCTGATGGCGAGATAATGGTTTTGCTGCTGTCCGTCCTGCAATACAAAGTCCTTCCAGTTGTAAGTCTTTCCAGCCTGCAGCAGTTCCGTCATGCGGTAAGCCCCGCTCACGTTGTCTTTCAGCAGACAGCGGTTCAGGTCGTCGTTCACCCATACCGGCTGTCCGCCGTTTGCGTCGCCGCCTGCCTTGTTCAGGAATTTCATGAAGCGGTATCTGTAGAACTCGTTTCCGTTCATAAAGTCGGGCAGGTTGGTTGCCTTGCTCACTCCGTAGTATCCGTCGTATGTGATAGAAGGTTTCTGTGCCCCTTTTGCCACATTGCTTCCGCTCTTTGTCGTTACGATAACGACGCCTGCCGTGGCACGCGAGCCATAGATTGCCGTACTTGAAGCATCCTTCAGAATATCCACGCGCTCGATGTCTTGTGGATTAAGAAAGTCGATGTCGTCGCAGATTACTCCGTCAACGACATACAGCGGACTCTGGTTGGAGTCGGTGGAGTTCTTTCCGCGGATTTCGATGTTGAAGCCGCCGCCTGTGCGTCCGGTAGACTGAGTGATGTTCACACCCGGCACCGAACCTTGCAGGTTTGCCACTACCGAGGTGGCACCTTTCTCGTTCAGCTTCTGTGTTCCCACCGAACTTACCGAACCCGTGAGGTCTGTTTTCTTCATTGTGCCATATCCAACCACCATCACCTCGTCGAGCACCTTGTCGCTCGTTTTCATTGTGATGTTCTGCAGTTTTCGGGCATCGCCCTGCAAATTGATGTCCTCGTATCCCAGATAAGACATCCTAACTTTCTGTTTGGGTGTTACAGACGGCAGAGTGAAGTTGCCGTCGATATCAGTTACAGCCACAGGTTTGTCGTCTACATAAACCGACACACCGATGAGAGGCTCGCCGTTCACGTCTTTCACGTTTCCGGTTACAGTCTGTTGTGCCATTGCCGTGAGTAGCGCGGTAGACATGAGCGCTGTGGCAAGAATTCTTTTCTTCATAACAAACATATAATGTTTTCTTTAAGGTTAGTAGTGTATAAAAAAATGTATAGATTCGTTTTTTCCCCAGAGGGGTGGTATTTTTGTTGCGCCGTATATCGCTTCTGCAGATAATCCTATCTTGCGATGTATTTCTTTCCGTTTTGAATATACAGTCCGCTTGCCTGCTTTATGCGCTGCCCGAGCAGATTATACATGGCATTGTTTTTTTCGCCACGCTCTGCACTTATGGCTTTTATTCCCGTTGCAGTGCCGTAGCTGACGGCAGCACACTGGTCGGCAAATTTCTCCCATGCGGCCTTTGAGGTGAACACGCGGATAAGAGCCTGCTCCTGGTTGTTGCCGCTGAAACGGAAGGTGAACATTCCGGTGTATGGTCCCAGATTGTCGGTAAACGGGATTGAGGCGAATGTATATCCGGCATTGTGGTATACGGGAGCGCCCTTGGTAGACACACACGGGTCCATAGGGTATTTTGCCCCATTGATAATCGTGGCGTTGTCTTTCACTCCGTCGCCGATAGGCTCCGTCCATTCTATATGGTTTTCGTCCACGCCATACGCCTGCAGGTAGCACCAGTTGTCGCCGTATGAGAATCCGGCAAACTGCACTCCATACATCTCCACGCCAACGGGCAGGTTGATAGTATATGCCGTGTTGTTCTTGAAGTTCAGTCCGTCTTCAAACCCCTGTCGCAACACACGCTTAGGGTCTCTTCCGCCCATTGTCATTGTGATGCCCTTGCAGCTGGAATCAAAATAATAAGTCTGGTTGCTCGCCTCCGACACGCTCTTCAGAGAGTCGAGCGTAACTTTAGATAGAACCACGATGTCTGCGTTTTCTATCTCCTGAGCTTGACCTGTGGCGAAACAGGCAAGCAAGCACGATACTGTTAATAATGTTTTCCTCATGACTACATTAATAGATAGATTTATGTTATTAGTTATAATAGATTTTCTCTTGACACTAAGGCCATTCAAGGTATTTTCAGTTTCACATGATTTGCTTTAAGGACTGTTTTATCCAACCCGTGTAACATCAGGACCTTTAAATTTTATAGATTTTAACACATATTTCTTTAACCGTAGTAGATGCGTTGTCGGTTTCGTTTCCGGTGCGTTCACCCGCCGAAATTCTTATGTTTTTTTCCCATAAATGAATAAAATGGTTCTTCCGAAAGCCAGAGTGATAATATTTATTATCGGAAGAAATCTTCTTGCCAACTTTTTTAGACGAAAACAGATAAAACCCCCGATGCCGTTTTGCAAGCCTTCGGCTTATTGTATAAAGCAAGATATGTACTTTAGAGAGCAAGCTTTCTTCCGTCCACATCTTGCTTTATACAAAGAGCCACTTCGTGTCTCCCAGCAAAACGACATCGGGCGATAAACATAAAAAAAACAAAGGAAATCAAAACCTTGTGGCAAACAAATAAAACAGTGTGTGAAAATACTATAATACTTGTCTCTAACAAGACAGACAAATCTTGTTGTTGTTCTGTTTTACAGGTAGCAAATGATTCTCTTTGTTTTTTATGTTTATCGCCCTATGACAAGTAAAAATGCCAAAGGCATTGCAGAGGGTTTAGCAGATTTCCGGCGAGAACTTGTTCTCGTAAGGAAATTTGATAAAACATCGGCAAACCCGAGGTTCGAGGGTTTTACTTGTCATAGGGTGTTTTTACGGTTTTCGTCTAAAATAACTTAAGAACTTCCGATAATAAATATTATCACTCCAAATTCCGGATGAGCCGAAAAAAGTCAATGCAGACTCTTAATGTTCAAGTATCGAAATTAGACAAGAATCCGACTTTTGGAACACTTTTCCTTGAAGCCCCGAAAACACACAGATTTCAGCCGAGCATCGCTTTTCGGGGAGCAAAGCATTGCTTCTCTCCCGAAAAAGCATCGCTTCTCTCCACGAAAAGCATTGCTCGGCTCTATCTCGGTCTTTTTTCTTTACAAAACAAAGCAAAAAAGTGTTCTAAACTTCTTATTTCCGCATAAGGCGCTGACAGCATGGCATTTACCAAGCATCAGGATATGATATTATACTTTTCCTCCCCTACCCCATCCTTAACAGAACTGTAGCAGTTGTTTTTTCATTTTTTGAGCATATACTTTAATTCTAAACTTTTGTAGCCCGCATCATTCATTTTTCATTCCCCAATATTTATATACCAAACATTGCATTTTATCATGAAAAATGTTTCCGTTTATAAAAAATGTCTTAAATTTGCAGCATAAACTTACATTCGAGTAAAATTTATATTAATTAACCAATCAAATTTATAGCGTATGAAGAAAATCTATTCAGTGCTCCTCTCGCTGCTCGCCGCGGCGGTATGGGGAGTAAAGGCAGATGCCGAAACTGTGGATAACTATTCCTACGGCTTTGAGGGAATAAGCAGCACCACGCTTGCCCACGACTGGGCACCCTCGGGGTGGGGACACATTATCGACGGCGACGACTACAATTACGAGTACGTGTCGTATAAGGGCGACAGCTCGGCAGGAGTAGACGGCACAGGATGCCTGAAGGTGGGCAGCCAGAACCTGTATACAGAAGACGGACTGTATGAAGCCCAAGACATGCTTGTTACTCCGGTGGTGAGCGGACACGTTACCATCATGTTTCAGTCTACAAGCTATTACAATGCAGCGTTAAAGTTCTTCAACGTAACGGAAAGCGGCACATCCTTCAAGACTGGCACACAAATCACCACCGCCACCATTCCGGAACTGACCTACGGCGAATGGATAAAGGCAGAGATAGACCTTGCCGAGCCGCAGCGCATCGGTATCTATGCATCGAGCGGATACCTGGACAACTTCACTGCCGACAAGGCAGAGATAGTGAAGAAGCCGGCACTCACGATAAAGGGCGTGAAAGCAGTCTGCGACGAAAAGATTGACTGTACAGCCGACGGCAAGTTTACCATTGCATACAAGGCCGTAGTGCAAAACACCGGTATGCTCGACCTCGCACCGGGCGACGACAACTATTCGCTGAGCCTCGTGAACAACAGCAACAAGAATGAAGTGCTGGCAACAGTACCCATAACACAGGCTCTTGCAATGAATGCCGTATCAGACACCATCACACTCGAGGCAACCCTCTCGTATGACCAATACAGCTCGCGCAACCGCTACGACGTGATGGAGAACGTGAGCGGCACTTCGCAGTATGGTTCATGGGTGCAACCCGTGCCCTACAAGCCTGTGCTCCTGATAAAGAACTCAAACAATTCGGAGGTTTCTACCGGCACCGAGATTGACTTCGGCATGCAGACAAAGCAAACCTCAAAGAACTATACCATCACAAACGACGGCGGTGCACCACTGACCGTAAGCGAAGTGGTGGCCAGCGACGGATTTGCCACCACGCTAAAGCCGGTGACCATCAAGCCACATGCCACACTGTCGTTTGAAATAAGTATGCTCACAGATGTTGCCGGACAGAAAGAAGGCACACTCACACTGAAATCCGACGGCATCGACGACTTCACCTTCAAGCTGAAGGGAAATGTGGTAGACGGCACAAAATATTTCGAGAACTTCGAAGAAAATAAGTTTGCCGTGAACATGATAGCCGAAGACGGATGGGAGATGAGCTCATTCCCGCAGGCTGCATCAATCAGCGGCAACATGTATTGCGCCATGGAGGATGAAACGAGCAAGGACAAGAAGCTCATCACCCCACTGCTCGAAGTGAAAGAGGGAGACACGTTCCAGTTTGAAGCCGGAAAGACTACTTCCAGCGGTTGCCACATGAACGTGTACTATTCGACTGACCGCAAGAATTGGAACAAGGTGCGCTCGCTGAGCGTGGATGCAGAGAACGAGGCAGACAAATTCTCAAACACCAAGGTTGGCTCAACATGGAGCAGCAACTACGAGATGACAAGCTTTGTTATCGACAACATCCCTGCCGGACAGGTCTACCTGGCATTCGAGGCCGGCGGCGTGCATCTCGACAATCTCTATGGCTTCAAGCCTGTAGCCGTTTCACACGACATCTATGCCGAAACAACCGACATTCCGGCTTCGGCCATGGTGAACTATGAACTGACTGCCAAGGCATCGTTCAAGAACATCAACACCGAAGCTGAGGCTGCCGGCAGCTACAAGGCAACACTTCACTTCGGCGACAAGGAAATCACAGCCGAAGACGCTCCGGCAATCAAGGCTGGAGAGACTAAGGAATTCTCGTTCACTCTTACTCCTCACGCAGCAGGAACAGTAAAGGCATACATCGAACTCAAGGGGGCCGACTTCTCTGTAACTTCAAGCGAAGTGGACATAGTAGTTGCCGACGAAGTGGTCAACAACACCGTGGCTGCCGGCGAATTCAAGGGTGCATCCATCGATGCTCCGATGAATCCTTACTACAACCACTCCGTGTCTGAACTGCTCTATACTGCAGACGACATTAAGCTCGCTGCCGGCACAAAGATAAGTTCTATAGAGTTCCGCGGATACAACCCTGACGAGGCTACATATACCACAATGAACGTGTATATGGCAAATACCGAAGACGCTGCATTTGCCAATCCATACACTCTTGCCGACGTTACTGCCATGACTAACGTGTTCAGCGGCAGCTGCACACTGGCAAAGGTGGGCGATGGCTCAAACTACACTTCAAGCGCAGAAGTAAAAACTTCTGGAAGCATCGTGAAACTCTCGTTTGCCGAACCATTCGTCTACGACGGAAAATCCCTGCGCATCGTGCTTCAGGGCGATGTTGAGCACTACAAGTCGCGCATCGCATGGGAGACGACAGACAAGGAAATGGCAATGGCGTCTAACTACGACTATAGCGCAAGCACATTCTCGTCGGCAAAACTTCCTGTGGCTTACCTCGGCATCGTGAAAGCCCCTGTAGCCGTGAAGGGAACCGTGACCAACAGCGAGACAAAGGCTGCCGTTGAGGGCGCAAGCGTAGTGGCAAAGAGTGGCAACGTGGAATACTATGCCACAACCGACGCTGACGGAAAATACTCTATCGTCATTGTGCAAGACACTAAGGCATACACCGTTACCGTGACCAAGACTGGATATGCACCTGCAAGGGCTGAAGGAATGACATTCGACGGCGCAGACGTGGAGAAAGACTTTGCAATCGGCAAGGCTAACGGCTTCTATATCGACGAGAAGAATATCCCGGCTACGGGCAACGTGAACAGTCTGTACACAGCCAAGGTGAAGGCTCTCAACCCTGAAACTGCCGACATCGCAGCCGACAGCTACACTGCAAAACTCTATTTCGGCGATGATGTTGTTGCCGAGGCTGAGCCAAAGGCTGTGGCTTCGGGCGAATATGCCGACTACAGCTTCAGTTTCTATCCTCACCATACAGGCACATACAGTGCTCGCGTGGAATTTGCTTACGGCGAGAAGAATACCGCCAGCGAACCGGTGAGCGTGGAAATCGGCGAAGAGACTACACTCGGCAATGTTCAGGTGGGCGACAGCACGGCTATCGACAACTCCGACATGCCGATGGCTCTGTTCTTCCGCAACAGCGAGTCTGACATGGTTTATACTGCCAAGCAGCTCGGACTGAACAAGGGCACAGTGATAAACCGCATCCGCTTCCGCGGATATGTGGGCGACGGATACGACACGAAGAGCATACAGCCGAATATCCGCGTGTATATCGCAAACTCCGACGAGGAGGCCTTCGACGAGAACTCTTACGAGATGCCGGACACCACACAGATGACTAAGATTTATGATGCCAATACCACTTATACTACCGGCGTGAGCGACATGCACAGTCCGATAGACGTGCTCGATCTCGCCATCGAGGGTGGATTCAAATACACGGGCAAGAGCCTGCGCATCTTTGTACACCACGACTGCACAGACTATCAGAAGACCTACTTCATAACCGACAACAATATCAACGGCCAGGCTATGTATCGCGCAATCGACAAACTTGAAAATGGTTTCAAGTGGAAATCGTCAAGCAAGGGTATGCCGGTATTGTATATGGATGTAACGTCTACCGGAGTGGTGAGCGGAAAGGTTGCCGACAAGAAGAACCAGACTGTTGCCGGTGCTGCCGTAACGCTCAAGAGCGACGGCATAGAATACTACGGCACTACTGCCGAAGACGGAACATACAGCATCAACGTGGGCAAGATTGGATTGACCTACGGCATGGAAGTAGAAGCTGAAGGCTTTGAACCATACACTGCCGAGGGCATAGCTTTTGCAGACGAACTGAAAATCACTGCCGATGCTTCGCTCTCGAAATACAACACCGTGAGCGGAACTGTGCTCGGCAAGGATTTGCTCGACGACGACACAAAGGCTGTGGCTCTGCAGGGCGTGAACGTGAAACTCGTTTCTGAAGACGGCACGGTTTCAATGGACACCACAACGGATGCCGAAGGCAAATACTCGTTCGACATTCTGGATGTATTCGGAAAATACACCCTCTCGTTCAGCAAGACCGACTACAAGGACAACACCGTGGAGATTAACGGCGAGTATGACGACGTGGAAGTTCCGGAGGTAATTCTCCAGACCATCACATCGGGCATCAACACCGTTGGCAACAACGGCATCGACCTGACTCGTGCCAACGTCAAGGTGTTCACCCTTGGCGGCGAGAAAGTGAGCGAAGGCGTTGGCGCAGCAGCTCGTCTGCCACGCGGCACTTATATCATAAAGGGCACCGACGGAGCTGTCGGCAAAATCAGCATCCGATAGTATTTCCCTTTTCTAAACATTAACATTCGGGGACAGCAGAAAATGTTTTTCTGGTGTCCCCGTTTTTTTCAGAGAATGAAAAATGAATAAATTCAGAATTTCAATTCTTATCTTTGAAATTCTTGTACTTCTCTCGATTTGCACTATCTTTGCATAAGATAGGCGGCATCTCGGAATGAAAAATGAATAAATTCAGAATTTCAATTCTTATCTTTGAAATTCTTGTCCTTCTCTCGATTTGCACTATCTTTGAATAAGATAGGCGGCATCTCGGAATGAAAAATGAATAAATTCATTTTGTCCTTCTCTCGATTTGCACTATCTTTGTATCAACATTGCGCACTGCAGCATTTTTACTGACAGAGCAACATCATTATTTACATAAAAGAAACTATACAATGAGCGAACTTCCTCACCTTATCAACGACCTTGCACTGATTCTCGTAGTGGCGGGAATAGTAACGATAATCTTCAAGCGGCTCAAGCAACCGCTGGTCCTGGGATATGTTGTGGCGGGATTTCTTGTAAGTCCCAAAATGCCCTACATCATGTCGGTGGTTGATATTGCCGACATACACACATGGGCTGACATCGGCGTGATGTTCCTGCTGTTCTCGCTCGGACTCGACTTCTCGTTCAAGAAAATAGTCAAGATGGGGTCATCGCCCATCATTGCCACAAGCGCCATCGTGTTCTGCATGATGGCACTGGGAATGATTGTTGGCCACGGCTTCGGCTGGGGGCGCATGGACTGCATCTTCCTCGGCGGAATGCTCGCCATGAGCTCCACCACTATCATATACAAGGCTTTCGACGACCTGGGACTCCGGCAGCAACGTTTTGCCAGTATGGTGATGAGCGTGCTGATACTCGAAGACATGCTTGCCATTGTGATGATGGTGATGCTGTCGGCTCTGGCTTCGGGGGCTAACATCAGCGGCGGACAGATGCTGGGCAGCGTGGTGCGCATTGGGTTCTTCCTCATATTGTGGTTTGTGGTGGGCATCTTTGCCATTCCGTGGCTCCTGCGATCATCGCGCAAACTGATAAACAGCGAAACGCTGCTCATCGTGTCGCTCGGACTGTGTTGCGCCATGGCGGTAATCTCCACCAAGGTGGGCTTCAGCAGTGCATTCGGGGCTTTCGTGATGGGAAGCATCCTTGCCGAAACGGTTGAGGCTGAAAAGATAATAAAGCTGGTGGAACCTGTGAAAAACCTTTTCGGCGCAGTGTTTTTCGTGTCGGTGGGTATGCTCGTAGACCCTAAGATTCTGATGGACTACAGCGTGCCTATTCTTGTACTTGTGCTCACTATCCTCATCGGCCAGGCCGTGTTCGGATCTTTCGCCTTTCTCGTAAGCGGCCAGTCGCTCAAGTCGGCAATGCAATGCGGATTCTCGATGGCACAAATCGGCGAATTCTCGTTTATCATCGCCTCGCTCGGTCTGTCGCTCGGCGTAATCGGCGATTTTCTGTATCCCGTGGTTGTGGCAGTGTCTGTCATCACCACATTCCTCACTCCCTATATGATTCGCCTCTCCACCCCTACATACAGTCGGCTGGAGAAGCATCTGCCCAAAAACATCATCCACATGCTCAACGACCTTGCGCTCAACCGCCCGTCGTCGGCTCCGCAAGGCAACTGGCGCAGCCTCATCATGCAGTTACTGCGCATCACGGTGATTTATTCCATCCTATCGGTGGCGGTAATCGCCCTGATGTTCACCTTTGCCCTCGTGCCGCTGCGCCAGGTATTGCCACACTGGTGGGCAAATGCCGTATGCGGCCTCGTAACGGTGTCGCTCATCTCGCCCTTCTTGCGAGCCATGGTGATGAAAAAGAACCACAGCGAGGAGTTCCGTCAGCTCTGGCGAGAGAACAAGATGAACCGTGCGCCGCTCGTGTTCACCATAATCGTGCGCTTCATGATAGCCATGGCATTCATATTCTATATCTGCAACTATCTGACGCGGTTCACCAATGCCCTGATGATTGTGATAGCCATAGTGGTGGTAACACTGATGATTCTGTCGCGCCATCTGAAAAAGAGAAGCATCCGCATGGAGCGCATCTTCATGCAAAACCTGCGCTCGCGCGACATACGGGCACAGATTTACGGGCACAAGCGTCCGCTCTACGAGGGGCATCTGCTCGACCGCGACATCCATATATCCGACTTTGAAGTGCCCGAGAATTCAGTGTGGGCGGGCAAGACGCTTGGCGAACTGCAGCTGCGCAAAAGGTTCGGGGTGAACGTGAGCAGTGTGCTCCGCGGCAGACAGAGGATTAACATACCGAATGGCGACAACCGCATCTATCCAGGCGACAAGATTCAGGCTATCGGCAGCGACGACCAGCTCACGGCTTTCAGCAATGCGATGTTGTCAGACCTTTTTCCCGAAGACCCCGACATAGAGAAACGCGAGATGAAATTGCGCCAGCTCGTGATAAGCAGCAAGGGACAGTTTTTCGGCAAGACACTGTCGGAAAGCGGCATCCGCGACAAGTTTGACTGCATGGTAGTGGGCTTGGAGGAAGGCGAGGAAACACTGTCGGCACTGGCTCCCGACCACAGGTTCAAGAAGGACGACACGGTATGGGTGGTTGGCGAAAAGGACAACCTGGAAAGGCTGATGGCTGCAAACAACAGCACGCCAGACAAAGAAAAATTTAATCAGGATAATTAAAATATATGAAAGAAAGAAGCAATGCCCTCTCCCCCGCCCCGTCAGACGGCAAGGCACTGGGCTATCTGTGCGGCATACTTGCCGCCGTGAGCTACGGCACGAATCCGCTCGGAGCTCTCAACCTGTATCACGACGGACTTAATGCCAACTCCGTGATTTTCTACCGCTATGCCCTTGCCACGGCTCTGCTTGGCATAATCATGCTGGTGCAGAGAAAATCGTTTGGCGTGACGCGTGGCGAACTGAAAGTGCTGTCGGCGCTCGGCATACTTATGGCTGGCTCGTCGCTAACCCTCTATTGCAGTTTCAACTTTATGGATGCCGGCATAGCGTCTACCATTCTGTTTGTATATCCAGTGATGGTGGCTGTGATAATGGCAGTGTTTTTCAAGGAGAAAGTAACGACAACGACTGTAGTCTCCATCGCCCTGTCGCTCGCGGGCATAGGCTTGCTATACCGGGGCGGCAACGGCGTCACGCTCTCTGCCACGGGCGTACTGCTCGTGATTATATCCTCGCTAACATACGCTGTGTATATCGTGGTTGTAAACAAGTCATCACTCCGTATGTCGTCGGTGAAGCTCACGTTCTACGTGCTCCTCATCGGCACCATATTCATCCTTGCATATTCTTTTGTGGGCAGCAACGCCCACTTGCTGCCGCTCACATCACTCCACAGTCTGTTTTATGCCATGCTTCTGGCAGTGTTTCCCACAGTAATCTCGCTCATACTGATGGTAATCTCCGTACACCGCATCGGATCCACGCCAACAGCCGTGCTCGGAGCATTGGAGCCGATAACGGCAGTATGTATCGGCGTTTTCATGTTTGGCGAAGAGTTCACCGTTCGCCTTGCCACGGGCTGCTCGCTAATACTTACCGCCGTAATCCTTATCGTGGCAGGAAAAGCGTTGCCCACGCAACACTTCACCTACGTGTTCTCACGTCTGGGAATGAAAATCAAGAAAAAATGGAGATGGAAAGGATAAGGGTCCTTCCACCTCCACTTATTTATTTTCTGTAATAGCTCTTTATGCCATCCTTGAATTTCAGCTGCAGGGAGTCTTTCATCATCAGCACTATGTCAACAGTGTCTCTTGCCGGACGAGCCTTCTTGCGCTTGTGGCGCCCTATCTCTATCGTACCCTCCGTAAGAACGAGTTTGCCGTTGAGGATGTTCCACTCCTTGTAATATTTCACCTGCGGGTATTCCAACGGATTATCGCCGCTAAGACTTGTTGTGGTAAATTGCAGTCCCACAGGTTCCATCTGAAAGTTTTTCTTTATCTTGAACCCCTGCTCTATCGGCACCATCATTGCCTTCATCATAGAGTCGCGCTCGGGGTCAGGCTTTGCCATCGCCATCGGTTTGCCGCCCATAGGTCCGCGTTTGCGCATTTTCGGCATAGACAGATATACCCATGTGCCCTTCAGCTCCTCAAGGTCAATCACAATGTCGGCCTTTCTCTTGTTGTCCTTATCAATTACCACTGCCATCATGTCGCCGATTTTCGGCCTGCCGAATACTTTATGGCTGCGCATCGCCTCGATAATGTTAAACTTGATAGGGTCGCTGTCGTCCGACGGCAGTACCACGAGCACCGAGTCTGTGCATCCGTCGCATGCAAGTCCGTAGAAAGTTGAATCTCCAGGCAGTCGCACGTCTTTCACCACCTGTACACTGTCGTTTCCTTTTTTGTTTCCGCCGCATGCGGCAAGAGTGAGTGCCGCAATGACGGCTATCGGTAATAGTTTCTTTATATTCATGCTATAGTACTTATTTTTTCATGCAAATATACAAATAATTCATGTATTAAATTGTTTTATATGGGTTTTATTAAAAAAATCCCTCACTCTTTTTGCTTTAGAGCGAGGGATTTAATCATTGTTTAATGACCTTTTTACCATTAATTATGTAAATGCCGTTTGGTAGTTTCATAATTTCCGATAACACCATTCTGTTTCCTACAAGATTTCCATTTATTGTATAAACATTTACTTTTTTATTTTCAGCCATTATTAGTGCTATGGCTGAAACAGGAGTATATGAACCATTTATCGTAATGTCAGTGTCTGGCATTGTTTCAGGAATATCCTTCCAACCGGCAAACTCATATCCTTCTTTCTTTGGTACTTCTGGTACAATAATCTCTTCGCCATATTCTACTTCGGTTACAGCAATTATCTCTCCATCAATCATCCAAGTTACTTTGTGGATATTAACTTTAAATATTCCTTCTACAGTTACATCATGAGCTGGCATCGATTCCGGTATTGCAGACCATCCGCTGAAAGTATATCCCTCCTTCGTTGGATTCTCCTCTGCGGTAATTGGCGTTCCGAATTCCAAGATATAAGTCTTGTAATCTTCTCCGTCTACTACATATTTCAATGTATAGGAATTGATGTTGAATGTTCCTTCTACAGTTACGTCATGAGCCGGCATCGTTTCAGGTATTGCGGACCATCCGCTGAAAGTATATCCCTCCTTCGTTGGATTCTCCTCTGCGGTAATTGGCGTTCCGAATTCCAAGGTATAAGTCTTGTAATCTTCTCCGTCTACTACATATTTCAATGTATAGGAATTGATGTTGAATGTTCCTTCTACAGTTACGTCATGAGCCGGCATCGTTTCAGGTATTGCGGACCATCCGCTGAAAGTATATCCCTCCTTCGTTGGATTCTCCTCTGCGGTAATTGGCGTTCCGAATTCCAAGGTATAAGTCTTGTAATCTTCTCCGTCTACTACATATTTCAATGTATAGGAATTGATGTTGAATGTTCCTTCTACAGTT
>CAKQDG010000027.1 GCA_934219025.1 uncultured Prevotella sp.
AAGCGGAGAGAAGGCTTTCGGCTTCGACGTATGGGTGAAGTCTACCGACCAGCTCGACGTGCGTCGCCGCTATGAGCTGCACAAGGAGGCGTGCAGATTGCGCGACGAACTGAACCGCCAGGGCAAGAAAGCGGAGGCTAATGCCGTGTTCGACACAAAGTCGTTTCATATCGACCACGGCCGCGGACTGGACTGCTACAACGTTGGGCCGAGTCTTGGTTGCGGCACCCCAGCCATAATGTTTGGCGACAGCATCGTGATGCCATGGTGCTACAAGGAATACCGGGTGATAGACAACGGTCCGCTGCGTCTCACGTTCGACCTTGCTTACCCTATCGTGAACATCTTGGGCAGCGAGGTGACGGAACACAGGAGAATAACCCTTGACAAGGGAGCGCATTTCAACAAGATGACGGTGTGGTATGACGGACTGAAGGATAATGTTGATGTAGCCGGCGGCTTTGTGGTTCACGACGACAAACCGGGAAGTCTCCTCCTCGGCAGAGACTATATCGCCTACAGCGACCCTACGGATGATGCCCGCAAGCACAACTTCGAGATTTACGTGGCAGTGGTATTCCCCGACGGGGCAGACAAGACGGCTTTTATTCCAGACCCTTACCACAGGAAACAGGGAATCACGGGAAATGCCGTGGGCGTGCGCCGCAGCGTAAAGGGCGGCGAGAAAGTGAGCTATTGGTTCGGTGCATCGTGGTGCAAGAGCGGAACGCCCGACCAGGAAACGTGGCTCCGCCAAATCACCACCTTTATCAGCAACAGCAACAGTAGGTTGCTGACAAAAGTTTTATAGAAAAGTGTTCTAAATTTCCCCATCCCGAAATCTTAATTTTTCTTTAGCAAAAACAGACGGATTTCAAGAAGCAATGCTTTTCGGGGAGCAAAGCATTGCTTCTCTCCTTGAAAAGCATTGCTTCTTCGGAAACGAAGAATTTGTATATACATTCTTTAACACTCCGACGGCAACACAGCGCCACGTTTTGAAGAAGTTTAGAACACTTTTCCGTTTGCCGTGCAGAGAAAGCCATGAGAATACGGAAAAACACAGCAAAGTATCGGTAAATCATTTGCCGATTATCAAAATATTTGTAATTTTGCAAGCGAAAACATAAATATACCTATGAAAGCTGGCAACAAGTCATCAATGACCATAAGCAAAAATTTACTGACACTAATTGTCGCATTAACCATCAGTCTGCATATCCATTCCATACCGTATAGCTTGAGAGTGTTGAATACTGTGTTTCCCTCAGCCTCGATAGAGCAAAAGTGTATGCTTATCGACAGCCAAGGACTGATATGGCTCGGCACGAACTCCGGTGTCAAGTCGTACGACGGCTATCGCTTCAACACCTTCCGCAGCGATGCCCAGTCGCCCAATATCCTGCCTAACAACCAGGTGCTTTCGATGACGGAAGACCACAACAACTGCCTGTGGATAGGAACGCGAAACGGGCTGGTGTGTATGGACAAAAAACTCGGAAACTTCACCGCATATCATCTGAAAGGCGACAACCAGCGAGAGATTTACACCCTGTTCACTTCGAAAGACGGCAACGTGTGGATAGGCACCGATGAGGGTATCACTATTGTAAATTCAGCAACGCGCTCCTTCCATCAGCTTTCGGGCAAGAACATCACGGTTGTAGAACCCAACGGAAGACGACACCCGTTGGGCAGTATAAACGTAAAGGCGTTTGTTGAAGACAAAGACGGCTCCATATACATCGGTACCTGGAACGACGGATACTACCGACTGGACAGGAAAAGGCATCTGATGTACAAGTTTGCAATAAACAACAGCAAAAGCGACAGCAAGACTGGCGCATTCAATATGATACTCGACCCTAAAGGCCGGCTTTGGATAAGTACATGGGGCGACGGAATAAAAGTGGCAACAAATCCGCGCAGCCAGAAGAATCCGGGAATAATAAGCCTATATAGCGGTAAAAAGGAAAATGCAATAAACTACAAATTGCTCTATGACCCAATGACAAACTCTGTATGGACTTGCTCTCGATACGGAGTGGGCATTGCAGACTGCAACGACATTAGCCGAGGTTTTACATATTATAATTCGATTGGAAACTTCGAAAAATATAATATAGAAAACACGACGGACATCTGCACCGACAGACGTGGAAACATCTGGGTGCAGTGTATAAACAACGGACTGTACCACATCAATACCAAAGCTTCACTTTTCAGTCTCATTCCCGTAATCCCCGACAACAGTCTGAGTGACAGACTGAAATCGATATACTCTGCCGACGGCAATAACTTTTGGATCTCGCTTGCACCATGCGGAATAGCAACCTACAACAGACTGACAGGCAGGACAATGCTTAACTCTGAAATACCTGCAATGGCCAACATTCCGTATGATGTGCTGAACACGCATTTTTCGTCTATCGTGCGCTGCGGTAACGGAGAACTTTGGATGGCAAGCAACGGTCACGGCATTATTACCGTAAAAGAAGGAAAGGCTGAACTGCGCAATTCTCGCAACTGCAAGTATGTGAAAGACAATTTTGTAAAGGCATTGAAGCGCACCCGAAAAGGAGTGATGTTCATTGGCGAACGCCACCATCTGAGCTATCTCCTGCCTTCAGGACAGAGCCACACGATATGCGGTGACGTAGACGTGGTGGGCATCAGCGAAGACCACAAAGGCAACGTGTGGGTGGCTACCGAGAACAAGGGAATAATAAGAATCTCGGGCAACCTTGGCAATCCGCGCTCTCTGAAATACACATATTTCTGTCCGCAGAACGGCAACTACTCCGTGAACGACGCCATATACTGCAAGGAAGACTCACGCCACCGCCTGTGGGCAATATCAAACAGCGGCGGACTGTTCTTGCTCGAAAACGGCAAGTTTAATAATTTCAACGACGAGCTGCAGTGGGACATCGAACGCGTGTTCTCAATCGTGGAAGACAATCTGCATCGCCTGTGGCTCACCACCGACAATGCCCTCGTGTGCCTGACATACAATGGCAAGGGAAAGGCACAGTATGCCACCTACACCAACGAGAACGGACTGGGCAAAGTGTCGTTCATGGCAAGCTCTTGCTTGAAATGGGGCGACAACGTGTACTTCGGTTCGGGGAAAAACCTTATAACATTCAACACACGCTATGTGAACGGCAAGGAAATGTCGCCGGTAAGAAGCATCATCGTTACCGACCTGATTATCGACGACAGGAGATACTCTGAACTTGACTCCATCATGCGCCGCAAGCTCGGCAAATACACTCCGCAGTATCTCAAAAAAATCACAATACCGGCATCGGTAAACAAATTCTCTGTGGAGTTTGCCCTTCTGAGCTATGTCAATACATCGGAATGTAAATATGCCTATAAACTCGAAGGCTACGACAAAGACTGGCATTATGTAGACGCCGACCTGCGCCAGGCCACTTTCGAGAACATACCTTCTGGCAGTTACAAACTGCGCATAAAGGCTGCCGACAGCTTTGGGCGATGGACGGAAATGCAATACGCCATAAGCATCCGTGTGTTGCCCCCGTGGTATGCATCATGGGGAGCATACATCCTGTATGTGCTCATGCTCATAGGCGGCGTTTACCTCTCAATATTGTGGTATCGCGAGCGGCTGCGCACAAAAAACCGTTTGCAGATGCAGGTGGTGTTCACCAATATCACCCACGAACTGCTCACGCCACTCACCGTAATCTCGGCGTCAGCCGACAGCATAGGTCATGACCATCCCGATATGCAGACCCACGTGTCGCTCATTCACAACAATATCAACCGGCTTACCCGTATGCTGCGCCAGATTCTCGAAGTGAGAAAGGCGCAGGCTGGCAAACTGAAGCTGCAGGTGGGTGAGGGCTGTCTCGGCGACTTCTGCAAGGAGGCATGTATGAGCCTCGTGCCGATATTCTCGCAAAAGGAACTCACCTTCAACCAGAATATAACCTGCATAGGAGAGAAGGCATGGTTTGACAGCGACAAGGTGGAAAAGATACTCTACAACCTGCTGAGCAACGCCGTGAAATACTCCAACAACGGTGGACACGTGGATGTTAGCGTGGCTATATCCGGCAACACGGCAGAGATAAAGGTGGCCGACAACGGTATCGGCATGTCGAAAGAGAAACTGAAACACCTATACAACCGATTCCTCGACGGCGACTACCGCAAGATGAACGTGATGGGCACAGGCATCGGACTCTCGCTCGTGAACGACCTCGTGAACCTGCACCACGGCAAGATAACATGCCACAGCGTGGTGGGCGAGGGCACCACGTTCACCGTGACCTTCCCAATCGACAAAGACAGCTACTCGGAAGAGGAAATATCAAAGACACCAATGATTGTAGCACAAGGGGCTGAGCTAAACACGCCGATGGATGAGGCTGACCTTGAGACAACTACCGAAAAAGCCGAGAAGAATGGCGAGAAAGACTACACCATTCTCGTGGTGGAGGACAATACCGAACTGCTCACGCTGATGAAGAACATCCTGTCGGGCCACTTCAATGTGAAGACCGCCGTGAACGGTGAGAAGGCACAGCGCATAATAGAAAAAACGGCGCTCGACGTGGTGGTAACGGATGTTATGATGCCTGTGATGAACGGCATAGAACTGACGAAATGGATAAAGCAAAACGATGATTACTCGCAGTTGCCCGTGATTATGCTCACGGCAAAAACACAAGACGACGACCGCAACGAGGGATATAAAGTGGGAGCCGACGAGTATATCACCAAGCCGTTCAACCTAAGCGACCTGCTGATAAGAATTGAGAACATTATCGCCAACCGCGAGAGAGTGCGCCGCAAGTTTGAAACACAGACCGACTATAACGTGGAGGAACAGCATTACAGCAGTCCCGACAAAATATTCATAGAGAGCGTCATAGCCAAGATTATGGAGCATATCCTCGACAGCGACTACGGGCGCGAACAGCTCGCTGCCGACCTCTGCATCAGCAGTTCGTCGCTCTACAATAAGCTGCGCGCCATAACAGGACAGAACATCACCAGCTTTATCACCAGCATCCGCCTGAAAGAGGCTTGCCGAATACTGAGAGCAGAACCTGCGATAAGGGTCAGCGAACTGTCTTACCGTGTGGGATTCTCCACACCGCGGTATTTCTCGCAATGCTTCAAAAAGGAATTCGGAATGCTCGTCAAGGAATATGTGGAGAAGAACATTACCACCAATTAACCTGTTTTTTTTATTCATAGTCAAAATAGTGTGAGGGCTGATTTCCAGCCCTCACACTATCCCTCACCAATACATGCCGCTGTGTATCAACGCATTATCATTAAAAGGTGAGGGTGTGAGGGTAAAAACACCGAAAATGATTTTTCTTTTTATTTCGCACAAAACACACAAAAAACATCCGTTTTCAAAGAACTTTGCTTGGCAAAAAAAATAGGATATTATCATTATCGTTCATAGATGAACACAAATCGTTCGAATAATGATTTTTGTACATCGTTTAACGATAATAGAACCATCTTTTTTCCTTTTCATAATACTTTTGCAAGCGAAAACGAAAAAACGATGAACCTATGACACGTACAATTAAACCTCTTTTAATGCTTGCAACAGCACTCGCACTCATGGCAATGCCGATGACTGCCGAGGCAAAGGGGGGAACATTCAAGGCCGGCAACAAGACTTTCCTCTTGAACGGGAAACCTTTTGTTGTAAAAGCCGCCGAACTTCACTATCCGCGCATTCCCCGGCAATATTGGGAACACCGCATAAAGATGTGCAAGGCTCTCGGCATGAACACAATATGCCTGTACGTGTTTTGGAACATACATGAACCGGAGGAGAACAAGTTTGACTTCACAGGGCAGAACGACGTAGCAGCTTTCTGCCGGCTGGCACAGAAAAACGGCATGTATGTAATCGTGAGGCCAGGACCTTATGTGTGTGCCGAATGGGAAATGGGCGGACTGCCTTGGTGGTTGCTCAAGAAAAAAGACATACGGCTGAGAGAGCAAGACCCGTATTTCATGAACAGAGTGGCGCTTTTCGAAAGCAAAGTGGCACAACAGCTCGCTCCACTCACGATTAAAAACGGTGGACCGGTGATAATGGTTCAGGTGGAGAACGAATACGGGAGCTACGGAGAGAACAAACCCTATGTAAGCGAAATCCGCGATACGCTACGCAAATACTGGGGCAACGACGTAACGCTCTTCCAGTGTGACTGGAACTCAAACTTTGAGAAGAACGGACTCGACGATCTTGTTTGGACGATGAACTTCGGAACAGGAGCAAACATCGACAATCAGTTTCGACGCTTGAGAGAACTCCGACCGGAGGCTCCGCTGATGTGCTCGGAATTCTGGAGCGGATGGTTCGACAAATGGGGTGCACGACACGAAACACGCCCGGCTAAGGATATGGTGGAAGGAATCGACGAGATGCTCTCGAAAGGAATTTCCTTCTCGCTATATATGACGCACGGAGGAACAAGCTTTGGACACTGGGCCGGAGCTAACTCACCGGGATTCGCTCCCGACGTGACGTCTTATGACTATGACGCCCCTATCGGCGAATATGGTCAGGCAACGGAGAAATACTGGTTGCTTCGCAAAACACTGCAGAAGTATTCCGACACAAAGCTGCCGGATGCGCCAAAGGCTCCAATGCCATTGATAACAATTCCCGAGTTCAAACTCACATTCGCCGCTCCGATATATTGCGGAGCCGACAGCATGGCAACAGGCAGTAAGCCATTGTCGTTTGAAGACATGAACATGGGCTGGGGATCGATGATATACAACACAACTCTGCCGGAGATTAAATGCGGAAGCATGCTGACTGTAAACGGGCATGACTTCGTGCAGGTGTTTATCGACGGCAAGTACATCGGCAAGATAGACCGTGTGAAAAACGAACGTTCGCTTGCTATGCCGGCAACGACGAAAGGTCAGACCCTCACCGTCCTCGTGGAGGGAATGGGCAGGATAAACTTCGGAAGGGCGATAAAGGACTACAAGGGACTGCTCGGCGACGTTACCCTTTCTGCCGATATCGACGGCGACGAGGTTACATGGAACTTGAAAAACTGGCGCATGCGCTCCATACCAGACGATTATGCCACGGCTGTAAAGGCAATGACTACGCCACACAACGATATCTGGACGCCCGACATGACGCCACAGGGGATTGGATATTACAGGGCAACATTCACTCTCGCTAAAGTGGGAGATACTTTCCTCAATATGGAGAACTGGGGTAAAGGACAGGTATATGTAAACGGCCACGCCCTCGGACGCTTCTGGTCTGTAGGTCCGCAGCAGACGCTCTATTGTCCTGGCTGCTGGCTCAAGAAGGGGAAAAACGAGATTGTGGTGCTCGATGTGGTGGGCACGAAGAACCCGGTGGTTTGGGGACAGAACAAACCGGAACTCGACAAACTGCAACTTGAGAAGAGCAACAAGCATAACAATATCGGCGACAAGCCCGACTTAAATTCTGCCACTCCCGTGGCTCAAGGCAAGACAACGGATGGCAACGGATGGCAGACGATAGATTTTGGCAAAACGGCAAAAGGCCGCTACCTCGCCTTGCAGTGTGGCGATACACACGATGGCGAACCACTCGCCATAGCAGAGCTATATCTCGTGGATGCCGACGGAAAGCGCATCGGTAGAGAACAGTGGCAGGTGAAGTATGCCGACAGCGAGAATGAACTTGGCAACCATACGGGCGACAAGGCGTTCGACTTGCAGGAGTCTACCTACTGGCAGACAGAGAAGGCGGCCGACTTCCCTCACTTGATAGTGATTGACCTTGGGGCAGAACAGCAAGTGAAAGCTCTTGAATACTTGCCCCGGATGGAGCAAAGCGCTCCGGGAAGCATGAAGAGCTACAAGATTTATGTTTACTGATGCTTTAAGGAGAAAGGTTTTGATTAAAAAGATATATTAAAAAGATGATACTGCTTTTATTTTCAATAGGGATTGAAATAGATTTTGTTTTTAGGTTTTAAATTAAAAAGACCAGTTTGACATTATTATAGGTATATTAGTAGTTTGGTATTGATTAGCAGGATAATTTTGAAAAGAAGACATTAAGTTTGCAATGTTTTGATTGGTATTGGTTTTAAGGGTAAAAAATTCAGGATTGTATAATAGATGAGTCTGCGGGAGCAGGCTCATTTGTGCTTTTAAACGATTTTCATACTTTTTGTGACGATAATGCAACATACGGAAGCGAGGAAAACAATACTTTTGTATGCTTAAACTATAAAACCATTAATATCGGAAACAATGAAAAGATTATTGCTAACAGCCATTGCTGCACTTATGATGCTACCGGCGCTGCCGCAGCCGAAAAGCGTTTACGGCTATCTATATTGCCACATGAGTCGCAGGGGAGAGTGGACGGCATTTGCGCTCAGTCGCGACGGAGAGAACTGGCACGACCTGAACAGTGGCAACGAGGTGTACGACACAAAGGCTCTGTCGAGAATCGAGGGCGGTGCGAGAGATGCATATATCAACCGCTCTGCCGACGGCAAGGGCTTCGTGATGGTTACAACCGACATGTGTGTGGCAAACAGCCACAAGTGGAACAACTATGGCATGGATTTGCTCAAGAGCGATGACTTGTGTCGCTGGACCTCGGTTACGTTCGACTTCCGCAAAGGACCCGGCATATTCTGCGACCCCGAATCGCCCGATGTGTACAAGGACTACAGTGGTATCTGCCGCGTGTGGGCGCCACAGGTGGTATGGGACAAAGACTATACTTGGAAGGACGGAACGAAGGGCGGTTACTTTATCTATTACTCGCTTTTGAACAAAGCGGAGGACAAGTACGACCGTGTGTTTTATTCTTATGCCGACCGCACGTTCACTAAGATTACCAAGCCTCGGCTGCTCTTTGACTGGGGATATGCCACTATCGATGCCGACATAGTGTATGTAAAGGCAGACGGCAAATACCATATGATGATAAAAAAAGAGGGCGGACAAAGAGGTATCTTCTCCACTTGTTCCGACAAGCTGACGGGCCCGTGGCCGGAGCCAGACACGAAGGATTATGTGAAGTTTGAAGGCAACAAACAGTGTGAGGGAGCTTCTGCTTTCCAGATTGCCGGTGATGATACATGGCGTGTGGGATACGTGGAATATTCGTCTAATCCTACAAAATACCGCATCTGCCGGGCAGACAAGAACTTGCGCAATTTTCATTCTCCTGCCGATATCCGTGGCGTGAGCGATCCGCAACACGGCTCATTCCTGCCTCTGTCGAAGAAGGAATACTTGCGTTTGGAGAAGTTTTGGAACAAGAAATAGATTTGGAATTTTGCTTCATGTTAGTTAGCCTGTGAAGGTGTGTATAAATGAATCGGGGCGTGTCAGAAATCTGTTCAGACACGCCCCGATTAAATATTGGGTTTGTTTATTTTATAGCTCATCCGATATATGGAGTGATGAGTCTATTTTATTATGAATCCGCCGTTTGGCTGCATCATTACTTTTGTTTTGCTGTTTTTGCCGATATTTAGTTTCTTGACGTGTGATGCAGGCCAGAGACTTTTCTTGTCGGGAGTTTCATAATAGTAGCTTACTGATTTCCCCGCCAACATATCCAAGTTGAGGTTCAGGTTCAATGTCTTGTCTGTGCCGTTTAGTCCCACGACATACCAGTCGGCACCGTGTCTGCGTGCCATCACCACGTATTTGCCGGGATAGCCGTCGATGAAGCGAGTTTCGTCCCATGTTGTCGGCACACCTTTCAGAAAGTCAATCTCGTGTTCAGGCAGTTCGTTCAGGTTGTTCGGGTATATGGCAATACAGTTTATGCTTGCCTGGTTTACAATAGCGGCGGCCATCTCGAACACGTCAGAAGTGTAGCGGCGGTGCCGGCTCTTGTTGTCGCGCGACAGGTAGCGGTTCATTATCGTTCCGCCCCAGTCCATTGCAGCCACGGCATTGCGGCAGAAGGGGTGCATTGTCAGCTCAAAGCCCTCTTTCTTTGCGTGGTGTTCTGTGAAGAATACATTTTCTGATGCAAGTACAGCCTCGCTCGACACATAGTTCGGGAACATTCTTTCCCATCCTCTTGGCAGTGTGCAGCCATGGAAGATACACTGGATGCCATAGTCGTTGGCGTCGCTAAGGATGTCCTCATAGAGCTGCATGGTGTGCTGTTTGTCGCCGCCGAAGAAGTCCACCTTTATTCCCTTCACGCCGATGCTTTTCATCCATGCCATTTCCTTTTTGCGTTCTATCGACTTGTCCATGCAGTTGTGTGGACCCTGTGGAGCGTCGTTTTGAGTTCCGTTGCTGTTGTACCACAGCATCAGACTGACACCTTTGCTCCGGGCATATCTGCTCAGTTCGGCAATGCGCTCGCGCCCGGTCTGTTCGTCCCATAGTCCGTCTACGAGCACATATTCGTAGCCCATTGCCGCCGAGAGGTCTACAAACTGTTTCTGGTCGTTGAAGTTTGCCGAGTTGTCCTGCCATATCAGCCAACTCCATGTGTAGCGTCCCGGTTTGTATTGTTCCGACGGTTCGTAGAGAGGGTCTACCACGTCATACGGAATTGTTGTTTCAACAATTGGTTTCAGCGTTTTGCCCACTGTGATAGTGCGCCACGGCGTACTTCCCGGTAGGGCAAAAACAGCATTGTTGGAGCCAATACCGTCGCATTCTTCCTTCATCGGAAATTCAATCTCGTATCCCCTGTCTTTGTTGTAGTCGGCGATGCGGCAGCCGGGATAGTTGCTCCGTGTGCCGGTTTCGCTAACGAGCACCCACCCGTCGCTTCCGATGCGGAACAGACAAGGGAAGGTGTATCCTCTGCCGTATTTTGATTTTGCCGAGAGCGGAGCGTCGGGAGTGTATTCCTCCTCGTAGCTTGGCTTGGTGCGTTTCCATCCTATCATCGGGTCAGACTGTGGCGAGAGGAAAGTGGTGGTTTGCTGTGGCAGGTTGAATGTAGTTTTTTCTTTGCTTATGATAATGTGTCTGTTGTCGCCCTGCTGGATAAATGAATAGCGGAAGGCGATGTCGTTGTTTGATACGTTGAAGGTTACCGTGAGCGGAATTTTTTTCTCGTTGGTATAGGTAACGTTCATCTGGTTAGCTTCATAGTCTATTGCAGAAGCTTTTGTGGAGCGCATCTCATAGTGTTTGCTGACTTTTTTTGTGTCAGTCGATTTGTATTCCAGTTTCTGCGAGAAGTCGCCAAGGCTGCTTTCGAGTCCGAGTCTTGACTTTTCCATCATTCTCTTGCCGTTGTAGTCTACGGTGTAGAAAAGTTCTCCGCCGATGTCTTCGGTCGTTACCACGAGTTTGCCGTCAGGCGAAGCCACCTTGTTCTTTTCCGCCATTGCCGTTTCCGGCAATGTGGCGAGAAGTAGCGAAGCGGCTAATGGATAAAAAAATCTGTTTGTCATTTCTTTTATACATGAATAGTTAGTAATTTGTTGCAAAATTAGCACAAAAGCAGTTGCCGGATGTATTCATATCGTTATTAAATATGCAGAAAATGATATTTGTCGTGAAGTTTTTTTATACTAAAAACATATTGCATATTCTTTATTTACGTATATTTGCAGCGCCAGCCATATGTGTAACATTATTGTAATACCGGTGTAACACGTATGAAGAATATGCGGAATACCTTTGCCGGCAAACAAGAAAAGAAACGAAAGTACAAACAAGGAGATGGAAACAAAAAGTAATATTTTAGTGGTAGACGACGAACAGGACCTCTGTGAGATTCTGAAGTTCAACCTCGAAACCGAGGGCTATGCCGCAGACACGGCAAATTCTGCCGAAGAGGCTCTTGAAATGGGTGTGGAGAAATACGACCTGCTGCTGCTCGACGTGATGATGGGCGGAATGTCGGGCTTTGCCCTTGCCCGAAAGCTGAAGGAGAATCCTGCCACGCAGCAGATTCCGATTATCTTCCTTACGGCGAAGGACACGGAGAACGATACGGTGACGGGGTTCAACCTGGGGGCAGACGACTATATATCCAAACCTTTCTCCATCCGCGAAGTGATGGTAAGGGTGCGCGCCGTGTTGCGCCGCACGGCGGAGAAAGGCGGACACCAGCAGACGAATGTCATCAATTACCAGGGCTTGGAACTGAATCTTGACAAGAAGACGGTGAGCATCGACGGAGAGGATATCCCGTTCACGAAGACGGAGTTTGAAATTCTCCATCTGCTGCTCGATGAGCGTGGCAGGGTGTTCTCGCGCCAGGAGCTGATAGACCGCATCTGGCCTAAGGACGTGTTTGTGCTCGACCGCACGGTGGACGTGAACATCACCCGCCTGAGAAAGAAAATCGGCAGGTTCTCAAAGTGTATCGTCACCCGTCTGGGCTTCGGATATTATTTTGACGCATAAGAAAAAAGGAATTACTGACAAAAGGGAAAAATCGCAACAAGATGTCTGTAGGAAAAAAACTGTATTTCGGCGTAATGGCAGTGTTCATGCTCTTCGCCGCATCGTTCATAATATTTCAGCACGACCGCGAGAAGAGCTACAAGATAGACCTTCTCGACACTCGCCTGCAGGACTACAACGAACACATGGCCGAGGTGCTCGCCATAAACAGAAACATGTCGGAACGGAGCATCGACGCCTATGTGAAGTCTCACTATGAGCCCGACATGCGCGTAACGATGATTGGCATGGACGGCAAGGTGTTTTATGACAACAAATACAAGAACTACTCCAAACTGGAAAACCACCTGAGCCGCGACGAGGTGAAGCAGGCGCTGCGCCAGGGGGCGGGCTACGACATCGACCGCAAAAGCTCCACCATGGGGCAGTCGTATTTCTATTCAGCCACCAGCTTTCCGCGCCAGCATTTCATTATCCGCAGTGCTCTGCCATACAACAACAGCCTGGCGCGCATGTTGCAGACCGACCAGCACTATATCTGGTTTTCGGCAGTTGCCGTGCTGCTGCTCACCGTCTTGCTCTACCGCTTCACCCACAGGCTGGGCACAAACATCATGAAGCTGCGCACCTTTGCCAGTCGTGCCGACCACAACGAGAGTCTTGAGAGCGAGGACCTCGTGGCCTTCCCCGACGACGAACTGGGCGAGATTGCCGAAAAGATCATAAAGATTTACAAGCGCCTGCAACACACCAAGCAGGAGCAGAACATACTGAAGCGCCAGCTCACGCAGAACATCGCCCACGAACTGAAGACTCCCGTGGCGAGCATCATGGGGTATCTGGAAACGATACTCGACAACCCCAACATCAACGATGAGATGAAAAAGCAGTTCTTGCAGCGCTGTTATGCTCAGGCGCAACGCCTCACGTCGCTGCTGCGCGACATCTCCACACTGAACCGGCTCGACGATGCACAGGACATGCTCACGGAATTCGACACCGTGGACATCTCGCAGACCGTGGACAACATACAAAAGGAGACTGCCCTGCAGATGGAAGAAAACAGCATGGCATTTGTGAACAAACTGCCCGGTGGCATCACCGTGCGCGGCAATCATTCGCTGCTCTACAGCGTGTTCCGCAACCTCACCGACAATGCCATCGCCTATGCCGGCAAGGGGTCTGTGATAACCCTGTCGGCAAAGGAAGAGGGCAACATGTGGCACTTCACGTTCAGCGACAACGGAGTGGGAGTGCCTGCCGAGCACCTCAAGCGACTCTTCGAACGCTTCTACCGCGTGGACAAGGGGCGCAGCCGCAAGATGGGCGGCACTGGACTTGGACTTGCCATCGTGAAGAATGCCGTGTTGCTTCACGGAGGAACTATCAGCGTGAAGAATGCCGAGGACGGCGGACTCGTTTTCGACTTTACCCTTAGGAAATAAACAATCTGTAATTTCACATCTGTTAATCTTTTGAACTTCCAAAATTAACATTCCGTTTTTCTCCCTCACAGCTGTAACCGCATGTTACAGTATGGATTTATGGCTGGAAAACGGAGAAAAAAAATGACGGTGGAAACCTGTGGTTGTCAAAACACAGGATTTCTCTCATTTTCCCTGAAAAAAAATCTGAAAATACATTTCTCGGAAACGTGCTTCGTCGGGAGCAAAGCAATGCTTCATTCCCGGCGAAGCATTGCTTTGCTAAAAACGAACAACATTTATTTTAATAAAATCAAGGTTATCTGTCAGAATACTAAGGTCTTAACGAAAATGAACGAGAATGCCTTGTTTTTGGCAAAAGTTTCGCTCAGCTGAAAATAACGCATTCTCGTGCAGTGGAGAAACGCTGATTTTAACATTCCGATGCTTTAGATATGTTAATTCCGCGTGTTGCTCACAAATGAAGGCTAAGCTTAGAGTCCCGGCAGTCAAAAGAAAACAAAACTTTTGAAAAAATGATTTTTCGGCGAATAAACCTTAGCCAATATTTCACGTTTTACGACAAAAGCGCTGCATGATTTTGAGTAATCAAAAAACTTTTCATAAATTTGTAAGCATAAATCAAAATCATGACAGAAAATGGAAAATAGAATAACAAAACTCTTCGGAATAGAATATCCCATAATACAGGGAGGAATGGTGTGGTGTAGCGGATGGCGACTCGCGGCAGCCGTGAGCAACGCCGGTGGGCTGGGACTGCTCGGCGCCGGATCCATGCACCCCGAAACGCTGCTCGAACATATACAGAAAATGAAGCAGGCCACACAGAAGCCCTGGGGAATAAACGTGCCGCTGATGTATCCCGAAATAGACAAGCTGATGGATATGATAGTGGCAGAGGGAGTGAAAATCGTGTTCACATCCGCAGGCAGTCCGAAAAAATACACCAGTATGCTCCATGAAGCCGGAATCACAGTGGTCCACGTGGTGTCGAGCAGCAAATTCGCCGTGAAATGCCAGGAAGCAGGCGTGGATGCAATAGTGGCAGAAGGCTTTGAGGCAGGAGGACACAACGGCAGGGAAGAAACCACCACACTCACGCTCATCCCGCAAGTGAGAAAAGCCACCAACTTGCCGCTCATCGCCGCCGGCGGAATAGCATCCGGCGAAGCAATGCTCGCAGCAATGGCACTCGGAGCCGAAGGAGTGCAGTGTGGCACGGTGTTCGCCCTCAGTCAGGAAAGTTCAGCGTCTGAACAGTTCAAGCAGCGCTGCACACAACTCCAGGAAGGCGACACGATGCTCTGCCTGAAAAAAATTGCCCCGACGCGACTGATTAAAAACCAACTCTACGACAGCATCAAGGCGGCAGAAGACAACGGGGCAACACCGGATGAACTGCGCTCGATACTGGGCAAGGCGGCATCAAAGCGCGGAATATTCGAGGGCGAACTCGACGAGGGAGAACTCGAGATAGGGCAGATTGCATCGAGCATAAAGAGCATCGACACCGCCGATGGAATAATACGGCGCATGATGGACGAATTCTCTGACGCAAGACAGAGAATTGCGGATAATATGTGATTTCCGCCCTTTTATAGTATATGGATAAAATAAAATTGCTACATTTGCATCCTGTTTACACTTTTAAATAAGGTATATAATATTAATATGGGAAAAATTATCGGGTCCGTCAAACGGCTCTTCTCCCACCGCAGCAAGGCGGCAGAAGAGCACGACTCAATGGGGGTCGTGGAAGACAGCCCCTATTACCCCTTTTGCTGGAGAGAAAAAGAAAACGGCGAATATGCCGTGGTGCTCTATCGCGAAGAGGAATACAAGACGGACATTTTTGAAGAAAGAAAACTGCAGGCCGACGGATGCAACTGGCAAAGACTCTCAAAAAAATTTATTGAGAGCGAAATGCCGGAAGCTGAAGAGCACGTAGACTTTGATTCCGACAAGGAAACTTTCTATGCCTATTCTAACCGGAAAGATATGCTCTACAGATTTATGACCGGACTCAAGGCTTTGACCGAAGACGACGAAAAAATGGGCAAAATGCTTGACGACATTCGGACTGAAGAAAATCTTATATGATGGAAAACGGGAAAGATAACATATTAAGCAAAATAAAATATCCGCAAGACCTCAGAAAACTGCCGATAGAAAAGCTGCCGCAACTGTGCAGCGAACTGCGGGAGGATATTCTGAAAGAACTCTCGGTGAACCCCGGACACCTGGCTTCGAGCCTCGGTGCACTGGAGATTACCGTGGCAATGCACTATGTGTTTAACACACCATACGACAGAATCGTGTGGGACGTGGGACACCAGGCATACGGACACAAAATACTTACCGGACGGTGTGACACATTCCACACCAACCGCAAACTGCACGGCATACGCCCATTTCCCTCGCCAGAAGAGAGCGAATACGACACATTCGTATGCGGACACGCATCAAACTCAATATCGGCAGCTCTCGGAATGGCTGTGGCAGCAAAGCAAACAGAACATGCCGACCGCCATGTGGTGGCGGTGATTGGCGACGGGGCAATGAGCGGCGGACTCGCCTTCGAAGGACTGAACAACGTGTCTACCACTCCTAACGACATGCTCATAATTCTCAACGACAACAATATGAGCATCGATCGCAGCGTGGGCGGAATGAAACACTATCTGCTCAGGCTGAACACCAACGAAACCTACAACAAGTGGAGATACAAAGTGGCCACATGGCTGCGTTCAAACGGACTGCTCGACGAAAACAGACGCAAGGGCATCATCAGGCTCAGCAACGCACTCAAGTCGGCCATCAGCCATCAGCAGAACATCTTCGAGGGAATGAACATAAGATACTTCGGACCGTTTGACGGGCACAACGTGGTGGAACTCGTGCGCACACTGCAACAGCTGAAAGACATGAAAGGCCCGAAGCTACTACACCTGCACACAATCAAAGGACACGGATATGCACCGGCTGAAAAGGCCGCAACAATATGGCACGCCCCGGGACTCTTCGACGTGTCTACAGGAAAGCGCATAAAGACTGACAACGGCGACGAACCGGCAAAATACCAAGACGTGTTTGGAAATACTCTGCTGGAACTTGCACGTGGCAACAAACGAATCGTTGGCGTAACACCGGCAATGCCAACAGGATGCTCCATGAACATCATGATGAAGGAAATGCCCGAGCGCACATTCGACGTGGGCATCGCCGAAGGACATGCCGTAACTTTTTCCGGAGGAATGGCAAAAGACGGACTGCAACCTTTCTGCAACATCTACAGCGCTTTCGCACAACGTGCATACGACAATATCATTCACGATGTGGCTATACTCAACCTGCCCGTAGTGATATGTCTCGACAGGGCTGGACTCGTGGGCGAAGACGGGGCTACACACCACGGAGCTTTCGACATGGCCGCTCTGCGACCGATACCAAACCTCACCATTGCTTCGCCAATGGACGAACACGAACTGCGGCGCCTGATGTACACCGCACAACTGCCCGGCAAGGGTACATTCGTGATTCGGTATCCAAGGGGAAGAGGGGTGCTCAAAGACTGGCACTGTCCTCTCGAGGAAATCGAAGTGGGCACAGGCAGAAAACTGCGCGACGGCAGCGATATCGCAATTCTGTCGGTAGGACCGGTGGGAAACAACGCGGAAAAGGCTATTGAACTCATGGCAGAATCAAACTCCACACTCAGCATAGCCCACTACGACATGCGCTTCGTAAAACCGCTCGACGAGAACCTGCTCCTTGAAGTGGCACACAAATTCCGGAAAATCATCACAGTGGAAGACGGAGTGCGCGAAGGGGGATTCGGCTCGGCTGTGCTCGAATGGATGGACGACCATGGTTTCCATCCCGACACGATGCGCCTCGGACTGCCCGACCACTTTGTGGAACACGGCACCGTGGCAGAGCTTCAACACATAGTGGGGATAGACGCCGAAGGAATATGCAAGGCAATAGAAAAGCTAAAGTAAGGATATCTGAAAAATGAAAATTATCATAGCGGGAGCCTACGAAATTGGTTCGCATCTGGCAAAGCTCCTATCAAAAAACAACCACGACATCGTGCTCATGGACGAGAGCGAAGAAAGGCTCGAAGCCATAAGCCCTGACTACGATTTGCTCACGATGCACGCTTCGCCATCAAGTCTGAAGGCTCTGAAAGAGGCGGGAGTGGAGCATGCCGACCTGTATATCGCCGTTACTCCCGACGAGAGCCTGAACATGAACACTTGCGTCATGGCTAAAGCCGTGGGAGCAAAGAAAACCGTGGCAAAGGTGAACAACTACGAATTCGTAGAGCCGGAACTGTCGAACTTCTTTGAAAAGCTCGGCATAGACTCGCTCATTTATCCCGAAAACCTTGCTGCAACCGACATCGTGAACGGGTTGAAGATGAGTTGGGTGCGCCAGCGCTGGGACGTACACGGCGGCGCCCTCGTAATGCTGGGCATTAAGTTGCGCGAAACCTGCGAAATCCTCGACCAACCACTCAAAGAGCTCTGCAAGCCAGATTCGCCATATTATATCGTGGCAATACGACGCGACGGCGAAACTATCATTCCGCGAGGCGATGACTCTCTGCATGTGTACGATATGGCATACTTCATGACCACACGGCAGTATATCCCATACGTGAGGAAAATTGTGGGAAAGGAATACTACGTGGATGTGAAAAACGTGATGGTGATGGGAGGCGGAAACACCGCAATACGGGCATTGGTAAACATGCCGGAATATATGAACGTGAAAGTGATAGAGCGCGATGAACAACGTTGCGAATACCTCAACGAGCAGCTCGACAGCAATCGCGTGATGGTTATCAACGGCGACGGACGCGACCTCTCGCTGCTCAACGAAGAGGGCATTCACAGCACACAGGCTTTTGTGGCACTCACAAGCAATGCCGAGACTAACATCCTGGCTTGTCTCACGGCAAAGCGCATGGGAGTGAGAAAAACGGTTGCAGCCGTGGAAAATCTCGACTACGTGAATATGGCTGTAAGTCTTGATATCGGTACTATAGTAAACAAAAAGGCCATTGCCGCCAGCCATATTTACCAGATGATGCTCGACACGGAAGTGAGCAACGTGAGCTTCCTGATGACGGCCAACGCACACGTGGCTGAATTCGTGGCACAGCCGCAATCCAAGGTTACAAGAAAGAAAGTATATGAACTCGGATTGCCGCAAGGAGCAACAATCGGCGGACTCGTGCGCCACGGCGAGGGCTATCTCGTTTCGGGAGGCACACAGATAGAAGCCGGCGACATCGTCGTCGTGTTCTGTTATAACCAGAGAATGGACAAACTTGAAAAGTTTTTCAAATGATAAACCTCAAACTCATATACAAGGCTCTCGGCTCACTGCTGTTTATCGAAGCTTTCATGATGATGATATGTCTTGGCATGGCTTTGTTCTACGGCGAAGACGATATCTTTTCGTTCACTATGTCAATAGCTCTCGTCGTGCTTGCTGCGTTTATACTGAAATACAACGGGCGAAACGCTGTCAATAGCATGAACCGGCGCGATGCCTATCTGCTCGTAACGCTCACATGGATTGTGTTCAGCCTCTTCGGGGCAATGCCGTTTGTCATCAGCGGATACATTCCCGACTTTACCGATGCTTATTTTGAAACCATGTCGGGATTTACCACAACGGGGGCTACAATAATAGATGATGTGGAGTCATTTCCACACGGACTGATATTCTGGCGCTCCATGACACAGTGGATAGGCGGATTGGGCATTGCATTCTTCACTATCGCCATACTGCCATCACTCGTGGGAGGAAGCATGAAGGTGTTTTCTGCCGAGTCCACCGGACCGATAAAGAGCAAGATACATCCGCGCATCTCATCCAGTGCCAAGTCTATATGGTTCATATACCTTCTGCTCACGGCGGGATGCATGCTTTCGCTATATACGTGCGGCATGAGTGTGTTCGACAGCACCAACTATTCCATGAGCATCACGGCAACGGGAGGATTCGCGCCATACAACGACAGTACGGGGCATTTTCACTCTATTGCCATCGACAACGTGTGCATTCTCTTCATGTTCCTGTCCGGAACAAACTTCACATTGCTCTATATGGCGATATTCAAGCGGAAAATAATGTCGCTCCTCCACGACTCGGAGTTCAAACTGTATATTTCTGTCGTTTCTCTGGCAACGCTTGGAATAATGTATTTCCTTGTAACGGGCAATGGCTATCCGGTGGGCAAGGCTCTTCACAATGCACTCTTCCAGGTGGTATCGTTCATTACAACAACCGGTGTGTTCAACGACGATGCCGGCAAGTGGCACCACATCACTTGGGTGATACTCACTATATGTATGTTCATTGGAGCATGTGCCGGCAGTACGAGCGGTGGCTTCAAGAGTGTGCGTGGAGTGATACTCATCAAGCTTGTCAGAAACGAACTGAAGCGCGTGCTCCACCCCAAGGCGGTGTTGCCTGTAAAGGTGAACGGTCATCTTGTCAGCACGTCAAACCAGGTTACGTTGCTCGTGTTCTTCGCCCTATATATGGCATTGTGTATATTCGCATATTTCTGTTTGATATGTATGGGCGTGGACAGCACAAACTCGATAACAATCGCCATGAGCTGCGCCAGCAACGTGGGACCTACGCTTGGACTTGAAATCGGCCCCACCACATCATGGAACATCCTGCCCGACGTGGGCAAGTGGATTTGCTCCATTCTTATGCTTATGGGGCGACTGGAGATTATCAGCGTGGTGGTAATCTTCACGAGAGGCTTCTGGAAAGACAACTGATGGCCGCGATATAATATGGCATAGGCAATAAATTCCGGATTTTCGGGTTTATATAGATGAGTGGGATGTATTAATTATTATCTATTATAAATAAAAAGAAGAATTGTATGAAGAAGTATCTGTTTATGCTTTTAGCATTTTGTGCAGTAGCATTTTCTGCTTGTAGCGATGATGACAATAATGATAAGACAATGCCAAAACTTAATCGCAACAATACGAACATCAGTATGGGGGCTGCCGGCGGGGAATACAGTATCATTGTTGAGAATGCCACGACGGATTTGAACATCACTCAGATTAACGAAAAGACAAATTCGTCTACCGGTAAGGCTACAGACACGAATGTGATGTCGATAGCCAACAACAAGTTGAGCGATCCGAAGAATGTTACCGAAGGCGGATGGTTTACTGCCAAGATTGTTCAAGACAATGGCATCTATCGCAAGATTGTCTTCACCGTGACGCAGAATACAAGCACGGATAGCAACCGCGACAAATATATTCACGTGGATTGTGGCAGTAAGCTCTACGGGCTTTCGCTACATCTTATGCAGGATAAGGCTTCGGCAACTACCGACAAATAATATAAGAAGCATAATTGCATGTATAATTCAAAGGATGATATAATGTATATTATCGGGAGGATTATACAGGATAGAAAGCATAATAAAGCATGGCTAAGAATAAAGGGCATATCCAATATGTAGAGGATATGCCCTTTGTTTGTATCATTCTTTTTTTCTACGAATGTCTTATCAGTAATTTCCTTTATACCAAGTGGCCGATGAGTTCCTCACGACTGCCGGCAAGCATATCGATGACTGGAATCTCAACCATGGTGTAGCATCCAGGCTGCTGGCGCATAGAAGCGCGAGCCACGTTTACGAGTACCTGTCCGGTGAGAGCCGGGTTGTTGATGCTCATGTTGAACTCCATGCGCTGGTTCTGGGTCTTTCCGCTAACGCCCTTGCGCACGAGGTTCACTCCGTGTCCCATGTCGCGAACTTCGTCTACAGAGTCAACGGCAAATACATGAGTCTCGTCGTTTGCGAAATACGGGTCAGCCTTGATAGCCTTTGTAACTTCCTCAAGGCTTGCTCCCTCTTCCAGCTCTACGTATACCATGCGGCGGTGAAGTCCCTCGCCCTTTGGAATAGTCATAGAAAGAGCGTTCTTCACTCCCTCCTTAGAGCGAACGCATACACTGTGTCCCATAGACATACCCGGTCCGAAGTTAGTATAAGAGAGTCCTTTAGGTGCGAGGCTCTGCATCAGCGTGCGCACGATAGAGTCAGATCCCGGATCCCATCCTGCAGCGATAACGGCAACGGCATTGTTGTCTTTGCATTCCTGCATAAGGGCAGCTCGGTAGTCGAGAATGCTTGTGTGGATATCGAAGCTGTCTACGGTGTTGATGCCGAGAGCGAGAATCTTCTTTGCATATTCTTCACAGCTGCGTGTTGGAGTGGCGAGAATGGCCACGTCAACGTCTTTCAGCTCAGTGATGTTTTTTACTACATCATACTGTGCCAATTCTGCCGGCTTGTTTTCTGCGCCGTTGCGGCGTACGATACCTGCGATTTCAAAGTCAGGTGCAGTTTCAAGAGCCTGAACTGCATAGTGTCCGATGTTGCCGTATCCAACAACGGCTGCTCTAATTTTCTTCATAATCCTTTATTGGTGTTTATTTATTTTAGTAATGTTCTTTGTGGTTTGCAAAATTACATCTTTTTTGATAAACCAATATGTTTTTGTGATAGAAAAGTAATGGGAATGTTGGTTTGGTTAATCTTTTTTTACTAAAAGGGGGAAATAATTGTCGTTTAGTAATAAAAAGAGGGGGTAGAGCGATATTTTTTTTAGTTTTGGACTTCTTGGACTTCTTGGACTTCTCGGACGGCTCGGAGAGCTTGGACTTCTCGGACTTCTCGGACTTCTCGGACGGCTCGGAGAGTTTGGACGGCTCGGACTTCTCGGACTTCTTGGACGGCTCGGAGAGTTTGGACGGCTCGGACTTCTCGGACTTCTCGGAGAGTTTGGACGGCTCGGACTTCTCGGACGGCTCGGAGAGTTTGGACGGCTCGGACTTCTCGGAGGGATTGTGTACTTCTGAGAAGTCTGAGTTGTCTGAGAAGTCCGAGCCACCTAAGAATTTCTAAACCAACTGTGGAAGGAATGATGAAACAATCAATACTATGATGCCGAGGATAAGTACGGCAATAGTTTTCTGTGAGCATCCTTTCCACTCTTTCAGAATGATGCCCCATACATTGGAGAACACTACGTTGAGTGCCATAAGAATGCAGAACGACAGGGTCATCAGTGTTGGCGATTCCGTGAGGAAGCCTTTTCCGAGCGACAAGCCGAAGAACTGACTGTACCACAATCCGCCGGCGAGGGCACAGAACAACAGGTTGTTCAGCCATACACCGCCGTTTTTGTAGTCTGCCCACGAATTGTTTTTCCCGTTCTGATAGAAGCAATATGCGGCATTGGTAACAAAACCTCCAAGTGTAACGAGCAGTGTGGCGGGCAGCGTTTTGTACATATCCGGTGTCAGGTCGCCGAAGTTGATATCCTTACCGAATTCCAGTCCCACGTTGAAGCATCCACTCATAAATCCTGCGAGCAAGGCGATGGCAAGACCTTTCGGGAAGTTGAAGTCCTTAACCGCAGCCTTTTTCTCCTCTTCCGACAGTGATGCCGATTTCATGGAACCCGCCACGCCAATGATAGAGATGCCGATGAGCGTAACCACGACGCCGAGGATTACGGCAAACGTAAGGCGGCTTAGTGCATCCTCTTCCGGGAAGAAGATGTTAAGCAGAACTGGTCCCATGATTGTTCCGAGTCCGGCACATGTTCCGAGGGCAATACTCTGTCCGAGAGCCACTCCGAGGTAGCGCATGGACAAGCCGAAGGTTAGTCCGCCGACTCCCCACAGCGCCCCGAACAATACGGTCATCCACAGGTTGAAGCTGTTAGCTCCGGCAAACAGTTCCGTCAGCGAATGACCTTCCGGAACGGCGAGCAATGCACCGAGCAACGGGAACACGATCCAGGCAAAGACACCCTGCACGAGCCAGTAAGATTCCCAGCTCCAGTTTTTTATTTTGTTGATAGGCACATAGCAGCTCGACTGACAGAATGCGCCGACGGCGATAATTAAAAGTCCAATTATTATTTCCATAATGATTGATTAGAGTTGATGGTTTATGG
>CAKQDG010000028.1 GCA_934219025.1 uncultured Prevotella sp.
CATATTTGTCATTACTAAAATCTGTATCATTACTAATTTTACCAGTAAACATTTAAGCTTTTAGCAGAAAGAGTAACTGCTCCGCCCATGACAAGGGGAGGCGGGGGAGGGGAAGAAGAACAAAAATTTTTTTCTAAAATTCAAATCAGAATAAAATATTTTTTAAACTTTAAATGTTAAAAATGTGGTCGGTTTTCTGCGCGAGAATGGAATATTCTGCGCGAAAAACAATTTTGCCGGAAATGAAGCGAGTTTCGCCCGCTTTCTGTAAAATGCTGACCTATAAGTATATAGCTTTGTTTCGCCAGAAAAACATGCTCTTTCTTTTTGGTGAAGCAATGCTTCGTTTGGAATGAAGCATTGCTTTGCTCCCAACGAAGCGCATTTCAGCTAACTGCTTTTTGTGGATTTTTGGGCGGGAAAATGTAATTATTTCGGTATTTTGACAACTTTATGGCTACTCCTCGTGGAATTTCATCTTTTTATCAACATCAAATCCGTGCGGTTATGTGCGATTGGATGTGAGGAAGAGGAAAAATGAAATGTTAAATCCGTTGGGTGGAAGCTTTAAAGAATGTAAAAAAATAACCGGGATATGGAGTGATAATATATATTATAGGAAGTTGATATTTTTAGACGAAAACAATAAAAACTCCCTCTCCAAGTAAAACCCTCGTTCCTCGGGTTAGCCGGCGGTTTGCCGTATTTCCTTCCGAGAACAAGTTCTCTGCTGGAAATCCAGCAAACCGCCGTCAATGCCTTCGGCATTTTTACTTGGAGAGGGCGATAAACATAAAAAACAAAGTAAATCATTTACAACACAGTAAAATAGAGTATCAACAAATATTTCTGTTTTGTAACATACAGGGGAATTGTATATTTCAAGACACTGCTTTATTTGTTTGTTACAAGATTTTGATTTCCTTTGTTTTTTATGTTTATCGTCCGATGTAGTTTTGCAAGAGGCACGAAGTGACTCTTTGTGCTATGACGGATGTGGACGACAGAGAGCTTGCTCTCTATAGGACACAGCTGTCATAGCACATAAGCCGAAGGCTTGCAAAACGACATCGGATGTTTTATAGGTTTTCGTTAAAAAATATCACAAAGATGTTTTCTTCCTATAATATATATTATCACTCCATATCCCGGATGAACCATATTTTTTGGTAATCCCAAAGCCTATAGTTCAAGCATAATTCTCACTGACGGTTTATCATCTTCAGCACCGTAGCGGTGAGATAAGGCTTTATCTTTTCAAACGGTATGACAAACGACGGCATTCCGGCAGCATACGGTGCTATTTCATACTGCTGATAAACGAACATCATGCCCTTGTCAGTAAGACACGGCACTGTAACAGGCAGTGGCATATAGTCCACGTTGTCCACGCCCATCAGCACGTCCTTCAAGTCGCCGTTCATTCCCTGTTTGCCGAAATACTCCTTCACTCCATCTCTGAGCAAAGCATGGAAGGCGTCGCTTTCCGTGTTTCTGAGCATCTCGTAGCCCAAGCGCCTGCCGTCAGTTTTGCGGAAAGTGGTGCCGGATAGGGTAGTGGAGCCGTGGGCGCCGCCCAGATACTCGTAGTCTTCCGTGGTATAAGTAATGTAGCTCTCTGTTTCATACGCCTTTCTTACAGACGACATGCTGCAGAAAGCTGTAGGTATCCCACATTCCTCGTGTTCCTTCAAAAGAGAGTCGTGCTTTGCCTTGCCGTAGAACGCCACTATGGAGTCGCCGCTTTCAAGGCTGCCCATATATGTGCCGCCAAGCTGTTCGCTGATATATTCGGATATTGCCGTTTTCAGATTTGACGATGCGAGGGTAGGGTAGTCGGCTATTATTGACACCTCAAAAGCCTTGTCATTCTTTTCATACTTCACCGAGTCTATAGTAATAGAGGGGTCGGCTACAGCTTTGTTGCCACAGCATGACGCCATGGCAACGACTGTCAATAACCCTGCAAAGGTTGATTTTAACTTCATACTAATAGCTCCTTTCTTTTAAGTGATTTCATACCTTTTTATGCCTCGCGCTGCTTTGTTCCCATGCGAGCTTCCACAACGTTTATCACGTAGTCGCCGAGCTTTTCGCATTCGCTCACGATATCCATATACATCGTGCCGATGGCATAGGTGTATTCGTGGTTGTTCACGTCGTTGATGTTCTGGCTCTTGAGCTGAGTGCGGTAGTTGTTAATCTCGTTCTCGATGTTGAAAGAGCGGTTCACGTCCAGGTTGTCCCTTCTGCCCGAGAGCATCACGTTCATCTGCGTCAAGCTGTCGTCGGTAAGCTCGAACATCTGATGCAGGTGCTCATACTGCTTCTCCGTGAAGTCCTCCTTGCCGCGCTCCTTGCGGTTCAGTGTGCGGGCAATGTTGTAGCAGCTGTCGCCGATACTCTCAATCTCGGATATCTCGCGCAGCATGGCACGAATCTTGGCCTTCGTCTCGTCGCTCAGATGGGAGTCGCTCACCTTGTCGAGATATTTCGCTATTTCAATCTCCATATTGTCGGAGATTCCCTCGTATTTCTCTATGCGGGTGAAGAGCTTGTTGAAGTCGTTGTCGTTTTTCGTGCCGAGCAGTTCTCTCACCATGGTGAACATGCGCTGTATGCGGTCGGCAAACGACTGTATCTCCTTTCTTGCCTCCAGGACAGAAAGCTCCGGAGTGGCCATCAGCGTGCTGCCGCCGATATAGCGCAGACGGAAGTCGTCTTCGTCCTTGCTGGCGTTAGGCTTGATGATGGTGCATACGAATTTCTGCATCTGCGGGATGAACCATATGAGCACCGCCGTGTTGCACACGTTGAACGTGGTGTGGAAGGCGGCAAGCACTACCGAGAGGCGAGCCACGTTGATATGGTCGGCATTGGGATCAACTCCGGCAAAGCCGCACACCATGTTGATAAACGGATAGAAGCAACACAACACCCATATCACGCCGAACACATTGAACGACAGATGGGCAAGGGCGGCACGCCGCGCCTGGGTGTTGGCTCCCATGGCTGCAATGTTCGAGGTGATGGTTGTTCCGATATTCTCGCCCAGCACCAGCGCAATACCCATATATATAGGCAGTACGCCGCTTGAACAGAGCACCATCGTTATTGCCATCAGCGCTGCCGACGACTGCATGCAGAAGGTGAGGATTGTTCCTATGCCGAGGAACGAGAAAACTGTTAGGTAACTGTCTTTGTCGAAAGAAGAGAAAAAGCTTATAACCGACTGGTTATGGCTCAGGTCCATTTCCTTGCCCGTGGCGCCAAGAGTGGAAATGGCAAAAAACATAAATGCTACGCCAAACAAAAAATCGCCTATGTAGCGATGCTTCTTCCTGTATATCAGCAGAAGAGCAAAAAAGAACACTGGATAAACGATGTTCGCCATATTGAACGAAAATCCCAGCGTCATAATCCATGCTGTGAACGTCGTTCCGATGTTGGCTCCCATTATCACCGATATTGCCTGGGCAAGGGTGAGCAGACCGGCATTTACGAACGACACCGTCATGACGGTGGTCGCCGTGGACGACTGCACTGAGGCGGTTACGAACATACCGGTGAGCAATCCGGTGAAGCGGTTCTTGGTCATTGTACCGAGGATGTGGCGCAGTTGCGAACCCGCCATTTTCTGTAGAGCCTCACTCATCGCTTTCATTCCGTAGATGAGCAAGGCAAGTGATCCAATGATCTTAAAAAAAATCCAAATCGACATATTTTAAATTTATTTATGATGCGCTATTGCATAGATGTCGTGAAAAGGGAGTAACTTTACACCGTAAACCCTTTAAAATTGTATACTCATGAAACAAGTAATACAAATTCGTTGCAAAAATAATAAAAAAGTCATAAACATTGCTATCGGGAGCACACTTTCTGATATTTTTTCTGCCTCAGGACTGGAGATGGAATACGGACCGGTGAGTGCGAAAGTGAACAACAAGGTGGAGGGACTCAACTACAGAGCCTACCACAACAAAGACGTGGAATTCCTTGACCTCACATCCCCGTCAGGACAGCGCACATACACACGCTCACTGTTTTTCGTGCTCTGCAAAGCCGTGCACGACCTTTATCCCAAGGGCAGCGTGACAATAGACATTCCCGTGTCTAACGGATACTATTGCGACATGAACATCGGCGAAGAGATAACCGAAAATACCATAGACCGCATTCGGCAAAGGATGAAAGAAATAGTAGACGCCAAGATGCCTATACGGCGGCATGAATGTACCACAGAAGAAGCCATCGACATATTCAGCAAGGCGGGAGACACATCAAAAGTGAAACTGCTGAAAAGCACCGGTTCGCTATACACCACCTATTATGATATAGACGGATACCAGGACTATTACTACGGATCCCTGCTCACAAATACCGCACAGATAACTCTCTTCGGACTGGAAAAATACTACGACGGACTGCTGCTCCGCATACCGTCGCTTAATAACCCGGCTGAACTCGGCAAACTGATAAGACAGGACAAGATGTTTGATATCTTCAAAGAGCACCACCACTGGCAGGATATCATTGGGCTACGCACCATCGGCGACCTGAACGAAGCCGTACAGAAAGGACGCGCCGCCGACCTTATCAACCTGTCTGAAGCCCTGCAGGAAAAGAAAATATCACACATCGCCGACATGATTGCCGAAAGAAAAGGTGTGAAGATGGTGCTCATAGCCGGACCATCGTCGAGCGGAAAAACCACATCCTGCAAGCGACTCTCCATTCAGCTCCTTGCAAACGGCATTAAGCCGGTGCCCGTGTCGCTCGACGACTATTTTGTGGATCGGGAACACACACCTAAAGACGAACACGGCGACTACGACTACGAAAGCCTTTATGCACTGAACATTCCGCTGCTCAACCAGCAGATGAACGACCTCTTTGCCGGAAAGGAAGTGGAACTGCCTAAATACAATTTCCAGACGGGAAAGAGCGAACGGAGCGGAAAAAAACTCAAGATGGGCGAACACGACATCCTCGTGGTGGAAGGCATACATGCCCTCAACCCGGAACTCACGGCACAGATTCCCGACAGTCAGATATTCCGCGTCTACGCCTCGGCATTCACCACAATTCTGCTCGACAGCCACAACTACGTGCCCACTACCGACAACCGCCTCTTGCGCCGCATCATACGCGACTACAAATACCGTGGCGTGAGCGCACAGGAAACTATACACCGCTGGCCTTCGGTAAGGGCGGGAGAAAACAAATGGATTTTCCCATATCAGGAAAATGCCGACGCGATGTTCAACACCGCAATGCTCTTCGAACTCGCCGTGATAAAGTCGCAGGCTGAGCCTCTGCTCGAAACTGTGCCGGAGAATTGCGAGGAATACAGCGAAGCCTACCGTTTGCGCAAGTTCCTGAAATACATCAAGCCGATTCCAAACCGGCAGGTTCCGCCAACATCCTTGTTGAGGGAATTCCTTGGCGGAAGCTCGTTTAAGTATTAAACAATGAAGCTGGAAAAACTTTAACTTATATAATGCTGTGAATATTTAAACTGAATGTATAAACAGAATAAATATTCAGAAACAAATTGAGGGATAAGCGAGTTTATGCCACTTATCCCTCATTTTTTTAGGTCTTACCCTCACCAACCCTCACACTTACCCTCACCACTGAAAGTAGCGTGACCACTATGCTTCTGGCTTAATGGTGAGGGTGTGAGGGTAAATTTAATAAAAAAATTATTTATTTAAATTTACTGGTATTCTGTATATATTTACATTCTATTCATGAACATACAGGTTCCAGCCCAGGTAGCTGTCGAGAGCTTCTTCGATAACCCCCGCTACATCGGCGCGAACCAGCGCTACATGATGCTCAAAGCCGTTTTTGCAGATGTATTTCATCAGTTTCTGAAGCTCAGGCACCTCTGTAACAACAATACATCCGTCCATTCCATAAGGGTCGTCGGTCATCTTGCCCTCACCCACGTATGCCTTTATGCAGCCCTTCGTGTCGTCGGTAGATATGCGGAAGTAGGTAAAGTCGCCCGCGCTTACCTTGGCATAAACAGCCCCGAAGGTGTTGATCTTGCCAAGAGTTCTGCCAAGCACACCGAGCGGACCGAGACGCAGATTGTCGTTGCCGATGAATGATTTAGGGAAGTTTCCGCAGTGGGTGCACACACACTTGTTGCGGTCTTCGGCAAAGTTGTTGTTCCAGTCGGCAATGGCCGAAGGTTCGCCCGAAGCCAGTGTGAGGGCGAGCATAGACACAGCACCGGCGATATCCGTCTCGCAGGCTGCAGGGATGCCGGCCTCGCTGAGCATACTCATCGTAACGCAAGCTGCACAACCAAAGTTCTGTTCCAGTGAATCCCAACACTGTATAGCCACGGCATCCACCTGATTTGCCTCCACCCAACGGTTTACGGCAACGCCAAACTTGCACTGCAGGCGCAGTTTTTCCTTGTAAGCCTCTGGCACCTCGGCATATCCGGCAACCTTCTCCATCTGCTTCAGCAGGTCGGAGTCGCTGTCTTCGATAGACTGTGCGGCATAGAGAATCTCGCTCAAGTCGGCAGGCACCACAGTTATGCCTGAAGCCTGAAGCAGCTTCTCGCTTGCACGGCAGGTGTTGAAACCGAGCGGACGTGTGCCTATCTGACCTATGCGGGCATGGCGCAACCCGTTTACCACGCGGCAAACGGCAGCAAAGCGGTTGATGTCTTGCGCCAGGAGCGGAGAATAAACAGAGTATGTATGCAGAGTGGTGTCGGTAAACGGAATGCCATACTGATAAAGGTTGTTGCAAACGGAAATCTTTCCGCAGAAAGCATCACGGCGACTGTCAAGGTCCACCTTGTCGTTCTCGTCGTCGCAAGCTTGAACCAATACCGGAACATGCAGGTCTGCCACGCTGATGGCATTGATGATACCTATCTCAAAACCAAAGTTTGGCAGCGAAACGATGATGCCGTCGATACGGTCGCGGTTCTGGCGAAACAGCTCCGCACATTTCAGTCCGTCCTCACGTGTTTCTATACTGCTGCTGCCTGTTGGAGTGGCATCCTCAGGAAGAATCACGTAGTCGTAGCCATTATCCTCAAGGGTCTTGAGTAATTGCTTGCGCACGTCTCTGGCAAGTTCTGAATTGAAGTATGCACGTGTGCCGATGATGACACCGAAACATTGTTTCTTGGTTTTATTCATATTGTTTTTGTTGTTTTTGATTGTTGTTTTTTTCTTTTTTGGGGGGACGGCTCGGACGGCTCGGACGGCTCGGACTTCTCGGACGGCTCGGACTTCTCGGAGTAGTCTGACTATTCTAACAACTCGGATGGTTCTGAGCAGTCTGAGTAGTCTGAGCAGTCCTATAATATTACTTCACCAACTGCCTGACGGCATTGTGCCAGCCTTCGATATTCTTGTTAATCCACTCCTCGTTGTCTTGAGCTTCGATGCGCCATTTAGTCTGGCGCAGTCTGGCCACCTCGTCGAAGCTTGTCCAAACCTTTCTCGACAGTCCGTTCATCACTACTGCTCCAAGAGCCGAAGCCTCTTCCACATCAGAACGGTTTACAGGAACGCGCAGGCAGTCTGCCTGGAACTGCATCAAGAACTTGTTTTTCGTAGGACCTCCGTCTACACGAATCTCCTTCAGGTTTATGCCCGCTTTCACGGTCATGGCCTTCACAAGATCGTTCACTTGATAGGCAATAGACTCCAGTGCGGCGCGCAGGAAGTGAGCACGTGTCGTGGCAAAAGTCATTCCCATAACGGCAGCCTTCACCGTGTCGTTCCACCACGGTGCGCCCAGTCCGGCAAATGCCGGAACGAAATACACGCCGCCGTTGTCGGCAACCGAAGTTGCCTCTGCCTCCACGTCAGCCGGCGATGCAATCATCTTGAGCTGTTCCTGTAGCCATTTCAGAGTGGCGCCAGTGCTGTGGATATTTCCCTCAAAGGCATAGAATACTTTTCCGAGGGCGGCAAATCCGATAGAAGTAACAAGTCCGTCGGGTGCGGCGGCAGCCTTTTCTCCGATATTTACCATTACAGAGGAGCCAGTGCCGTAGGTTGCCTTTCCGAGTCCCTCCTCGAAACACATCTGTCCTGTCAAGGCTCCATGCGAGTCGCCCAGCACACCGGCTATGGTGATAGGTGAACTGAAAATTCCTCCCACTGTCGTTTCGCCGAACACACTGTCGCAAGGCAGCAGTTCCGGCATCATTGAGCGTGGAATGGTAAAGAGCCGGAGCAAATCATCATCCCATTGCAGGGTGTGGATATTCATCAGCATGGTGCGCGAAGCGTTGGTATAGTCAGACACATGGCGCTTGCCGTCGGTGAGTTTCCAGATGAGCCATGATTCCATGGTGCCCATGAGCAGTTCGCCACGCTCAGCCTTCTCTCTTGCTCCATCCACATTGTCGAGAATCCATTTAGCTCCGCTTGCGGCGAAATATGGGTCGATGAGCAGTCCGCTCTTCTCCATCACCATCGGTCCGTAGCCCTCGGCCTTCAGCTTGTTGCATATGTCCACGCCGCGCATGCACTGCCACACCACGGCATTATATACAGGTTTCCCGGTTGTGATGTCCCACACCACTACGGTTTCCCTTTGGTTTGTTATAGCCATAGAGTAGTTTGCTGTCATGTCGGCATCGCGCATCAGCTCTTTCACCGCCATCAGCACATTGTTGTATATCTCCTCAGCGTCGTGTTCCACCCATCCGGCTTTGGGATAATACTGGTGGTGCTCCACGTTTACTCGCTGGAGCATTTCACACTTTTCGTTGAAGAGCATAGCCTTTGTTGCCGAAGTGCTCTGGTCTATAGCTATTATATAATTATTCATGATGGGATAGGATTTTATTTTTTCAGGAAGTCCAGTGCACTCTTCACTATGCCCTCGGCATCCAGTCCATAGTGGTGGAAAATCTCCTTGTTGGTTCCGTGAACCACGTTTTCGTCGGGAATACCGATTATGCGCACAGGTACAGGGTTTTCCGACAGAGTTTCTGTAACGATTCCGCCCAAACCGCCAAACTGACTGTGCTCCTCTACGGTGATTATGCGTCCGGTATCCTCGGCAGCTTTCTTTATAGCCTCTGCATCGTATGGTTTCAGCGATGCCATGTCGAGCACGCGGGCACTGATGCCTTGCTCCTTGAGCTGAAGACCAGCCTGATAAGCATGGTAAACGGTTTCGCCGGTGCCAATGATGGTTAGGTCGTTGCCGTCGAGCAGCATGTTTGCCTTGCCAAGTTCAAAGGTGAAGTCATCGTTTTCATAAACGTCTGGTACTGCGGCACGACCAACGCGCACGTAGACCGGATGCGGATAATCCACGAGCATTTTCACGAGTTTGCGTGTCTGTCGGGCATCACACGGCAACACGATGTTCATTCCCGGGAAAGTGCGCAGTGCAGCAATGTCGTGCAGACTGTGGTGTGTAGCTCCGAGTGCTCCGTAAGCCACGCCGCCGCTCACGCCGAGAATCTTCACCGGGTTTTCGCTGTATGCCAGGTCCACCTTGACCTGTTCCAGAGAGCGGGCCACATAGAAGCAAGCCGGTCCGCAGGCAAATACCTTTTTCCCGCTGTGGGCAAGTCCGGCAGCGATGCCCACTGCGTCCTGTTCAGCGATACCACATTCTACGAACTGTTCCGGCAGTTGGTCGGCAAAGTCGTTCAGTGTTACTGAACCACGTGCGTCGGTAGTAACTGCAACAATATCCTTGTCCTGCTTTGCCAGTTCCAGCAAAGTGTCAGTAAAACTCTTTCTACAAGCTATCATAGTTCTATATAAATGTGTTTAAAGGTTCTTTATTCTTTCGTCAATCTCAGCGAGAGCCTGTTTGTACTGCTCCTCGTTAGGCATGCCGTGATGCCACTTTGCAACGTTCTCCATATACGAAACGCCTTTGCCCTTTGTTGTGTCAGACACGATCAAGTGAGGCTTGCCGTTGTTGTAGTCGATGCTGTCGAAAGTCTTCACGATATCCTCCATGTCGTCGCCGTTCATCATCATCACGTCCCATCCGAATGCAGTCCAGCGCTCCTTGATGCTCTCAAGAGCCATCACGTCTTCTGTGTTTCCGCTTATCTGCAGGTGGTTGCGGTCGATGATTGCCACGAGGTTGTCGAGCTTGTACTGATGACCAGCCATTGCAGCCTCGTAGATAGAGCCTTCGCCCTGCTCGCCGTCGCCCATCATCACATAAGTCTTATAGCTCTTTTTGTCCATTTTGGCAGCAATAGCCATACCCACGCCGATAGGGAGTCCGTGTCCCAGTGCTCCGGTGTTCACTTCGATGCCCGAAACTTCTATTGTGGGGTGTCCGCTCAGGATTGATCCGTATTTGCCGAGAGTGTCGGTGATTTCCTTTTTCAGGAAACCCTTAGCCTCGAGTGTGGTGTAGAGAGCTTCCACGCAGTGTCCCTTGCTGAGCACGAATCTGTCGCGGTTGGGATTTTTTGGATCTTTCGGATCCACATTGAGATATTTGAAATAGAGCGCTGTCATTACGTTAAGGCACGACAGGTCGCCGCCGATGTGTCCGGCACCAGCGTTGTAGACCACTTCAATAAGTCTTCTGCGGTCCACTTCTGCTTGTTTGGTTAGTTCTTTTGTATTCATATCTTGATTTATTCTTTGATTTTCCTTTGCAATGTGTTTACAGTCTTTATCTTTATAGATAACGTATGTACACGCGGATTGTAACATATAAATATGTTATTATTTATCAATAAAAAAGGCATAGAGCTTTTATGTCAAAGCCCTATGCCTGATTTTCAGATAAACGGTTTTCTGTATTTTACAGTACTTTCGGATTTAATGCATTCTTATTTCACGCTTACTGTCTTGCCGTTTATCACGTATATACCCTTTGCAAGTTTGTCGGTGCAGATGTCTTTCCCCACGAGTTTTCCGTCTGTTGTATAAACGTCTGCCTTGCGGATAGTTTCTGCATTTTCGATGTTGTCGATGCCGGATGTTCCAATCTGCACGCTAACCTCCTTGCTTCTGCCGGATTCGCCGTTGGCATAAACGGCTGCCACGGAATATTTGTAGTTGCCGTCGGCAAGGTTGTCGTCAAACATGTTTGTCTGTGTTGCAGGCAGTTGCTTGATGAGTTCACCGTTTCTGTAAACGTTGTATCCCATTACCTGGAAGTTGTTGCCGTTTACTTTCTCCACATAGCTCAGGTCGTCGAGATAGAACACGAACTTGTCGTCTGACGTGCAGCGCACGGCAAAGAATTTTGCATTCTGCGGCAATTCGTATTCGTATTTCTTCCAGCCCGTTTCTGTTTCCACGTTGCCCGTGAGCGTGTGGAATTCAGCCGGGTCTTTTGTTGTGGAAGAATAGAGCACCTCGAAGGTTTCGTTTCCGTAGATAGACCACATGTCGCCGGCTGTTCGGGCATAGAACGAGATTTTCTCTCCGCCATACACTTCGGGTGATATGAGCCAGTCGTCGTTTTGCTTGCCGTTGGCGGCAAACGATGCCATCACCTGCGAACCGGAGTTGGCTTTCCATTCGTCGAGGATGCCGGCTCCGAGAGCATCGGCGTTGAACACGATGTAGGCCTTAGGGTCGTTGGCATGAGAGAACTGCATATCCTGGAATGCATAGGTTTCTGCGCCGTCGGCATCCACGAGAGTGTAGTTGCCCACTCCTGCTATTGCCCATGCCGGATACGACTCAAAGTCGTCTGTAATGCTCAGAGCGTCTGGCGTGTTCCAGAAGACGAACGCCTTGCGGTCTTCCACCTTTTGTGCGTTCACGGAGTAAACCTCGGGGTAGAGCGGTTCTGTCACGGTGGTCTTCACCGTGCGCGATGTGTTGTTTGCCGTGTTGCGGTCGCCCTCCACGTTTACCTTTGCTGAATATTCAAACGATTTTCCGAAGTCGGCTTCGGTTGTCGCCATGGTGTAGGTAAAGTCCTTTATTTCATTGCGTTTTATGCTTTCGCCAGGCACGGAACCCACCACTTCGCCGTTGCGCATAAAGTCTATGGTGAAGTTGTCCACGGTGTCGAATCCCACGTTTTTCACCGTCAGCGTGTAGTTGGCCTCCCGTCCGGCATTAACCTTTGTAGGTCCGGCAAAAGCGTATGCGCTGAGATCGATGTCGTTTTCGTTTGTAATAGAAATCATGTCGAGTGCGATGTCGTATCCGTAGGCATCGTTGCAGGTGCCTGCAAATGCGAGCTGGAACCATTCGGCAGTTTTCAGTGCCCTCAGGTCGATGGTATACATCATCCATCCGGAGTATCCGTTGGACACCTTTATCGGACTTGTGGTGAGTGGCACCACGTCGCCTTCGGCAGTAGAGGCTTCCACTGTGAGCGTGTTGCTTTCCACATCGTCGTCGGCTATGTCAGACTGCTGTGTGTAGTGGTACACACAGAATTTGAGAACCGGCACCACGAGGTCTTTCACGCTAATCTTCGGCGAGATGAGCCGTGATGTGGTGTTAGGTGTAGCTTCGCTTCCCACGTATACTATAAGTCCGCCATCCTCGTCGGCAGGGTTGCAAGTAGGGTATTCGCCGTTGTATTTCAGTTCCCAGTGGCTGTTTTGCGTCGGGTTCACAGTCCACGGTCCGGTTTGGGTGGTTTTGCTTGGGAACGACTCCGCAAATCCGTTGCTGTAAGGATTACCGTATATGATATAGTTCGACTCAGCCGTTTCGCCCTCTCCGGCGGCAGTAACAGGAGCCACCTCGTAGCCCACGAAATATTGTGAAGCCTCGGGGTCAAGTCCGTTGTCGGTGAAGGTAGTGCCCTGATGCCTTGCGGCGAGCACGCGGTTCAGAGTGCTGTGGTCGCAGATGCGGGTGATGCGGTAGAAAGTCTTGTCGCTGTTCACGTATCCTCCGTTGATTCCCTCGGTCGGTGCCTGCCATGTGATAACGGGCTTTCCGCCGGTTTCGCTGAGAGTGAGGTCTTTCACTGCCTTAGCCTTGTCAGGACCCACATAAGCCGTTGCTTCGGCTTTTGTTCCGGCTCCGGCATCGTTTGACGCCACCACACGATAGGTGTAGTTGCCCATCTGCGCAACGTTGTCTGTCCAGCTGAGCTGCTGTCCTGGCTGTGCTGTGGCGAAAGTGTGTGCCGGTGTGGTTTCGTTGCCGTGGAAGATGTCCACCTTGGTCAAAGACGAGAGTGCTGTGCCGCTCTTTGTTTTCGACGGAGCGTTGAACGATACCGTTGCCTTGAGTTCGCCGTTGGCGTCAGCCTTTACCGATAGCTGTTCTACGGCAGCCGGTGCGTCGTCGTTTGGCACTTCGTCCACGCTGACGTTGTTGATAAACAGATAGTAGGCATTTTTCAGCGACAGGGCATGGAAGCCAACGAAGAAGTTGCCGTCTTTCGTTGCCGTGAACTGAGCCTTGTTCTGCTGGTAATCCTTGTTTTTGAGTTTAAGCACCTCGGTTATTGCCGTCATGCGGTCGGCGGTGTTCAGGTCGCCGGCGGCAACCTGCAGGCGCTCCTCGCTGCCACGCGTCTTCACGTTGTAAGTTACTTCATATTTCTTTCCTTTTTCCACCTTGAACGGAGGCGATATGAGCCAGTCGTCGGCAGTGTTCTGGTTGTGCCATTTGTATACGGCAGCTTTTCCTTCGTCGCCCGAGATGTTCAGGGCTGTGCCATACTGCCACTTTCCGTAGCGCAGGTCGTTGAAGTCGTTGTTTGCGTCAATCACAGTCCATAGGTTGAACTGTTCCTCCGTGTCGAAGCTCCACTGATACGGCAGTGATGAACCAGAGCCGAACACTCCCTTGTTGGATGTTCCGGTGAGTCCCTGTCTGTCGCCGCAGAATGCGGTTACCTCATAATAATAGTTGTCTGGTTCAGCCGTTACGTCGTCGTCATACGATGTGCCCGTGGCCTGTTCCGCCACCAGGGCGTTTCCCGGCTGTCTTACAATGCGGTAGGTGAGCTGTGCTGGGTCGATGTATCCGTCGTTCTTTCCGATTACAGGGGCGGTCCATGTGATGTGTGCCTTTCCGTCGGCAGCGGCAGAGAGCTTCACGCCGGTAGGAGCTGCCGGTGCGTCGATACCGATATATTTAGCCTGTGCCAGGTGAGGTCCCTCGCCGGCAGCGTTGGCCACCACGATGTCGAAATTGTGCACGCCCTCGGTCAGTTCAGCTGGCGAGAACGAGAAAGTGGCTCCCGGCTTCACAGTTTTTGTGTCCACGATGGTGCGGTCGATGGTGAGTTTCACTGTCAAGTCGCCGGATAGCTGGCTGCCGCCGCTTGCCGTAGTCGGGGCGGTGCCGCTCACGGTGCCCGTGAGATTGCCGTTGGTGTAGTTCAGCTTCAGGTTGCCCACCTTTGCCGGTGCGCCTTCAGCCACCTCAGGCTCCGGCACGTAGAGACCCGTGTATTCCTCGTCGTTGGCAAAGTCGGCAATCTTTGATGCCGCACCCGTTGAGGTGTTCACTTCATATAGAGCAGACGTGCCGTCGAGATGAGTGCACGCCCAGTATAGCTTTCCGGTAAGTGCGTCGAAAGTGGCAGCCTGTGTGTAGTTAGACACGCTCACGCCCGTGCTGCCAATCTCGGAGTAAGCTCCCGTGGTTTTGTTTATGCTGTACAGCTTGGAGTCGCTGCCCGAGCTGGCGGCATACATCTCGCCTCCGGCGGTGATGGCAAGGAAAGCCATCTTTGGCAGTTCGGCGATAGATGTCACCCTGCCGGTGGTGAGGTCCACCGTGGATAGACATGGCACGTATTTCTGTATCAGCTGGTCGTCGTCGATAAATTTTGTCATATACGACAGGGCGAACAGCTGTTCTGTGGTGCGGTCGTAGGCCAGTGCGTATGTAATCTGCGACTGGTCGGGGTAAATCTGCTGCACCTTTGTCTCCTCGCCCGTTTTCATGTCGCGCGAGCAGAGCGTGGTGAAGGTGAATCCCATTTCTGCCGTGTATATAAAATAGTTGTACACGTATTTGTCGCCCACTATCGTTCCGCCTCCGTTAGGGTCGCCGTAGATGTCGGCAACCTTGGTGGAAGTGAGGTCGCTGCCCGCCTTGAAGCTGTAGATGCCCCAGTTATACTGCGTCCAGTTGTTGGCATATCCCAGACTTCCGAATATCGTGGTGCCGTCGCCCAGTGCCATCATCGGCGGCATGGGGTTTGGCGCCGTGCGGCGTGGTGTCTGCTCCACAAGAGTGCGCGGTGCGCCCTTTTGTGCTTTCGTAAAACTTACTATGCCAGGAGTTGTGGTGTGTTGCTGCTTTTGGGCAATGTTTTGCCGCGCCAGCGGTTCCACTCTCATTCCTCCCTCGTATGTTGCGCCTCGTTTTTGGGCATTCGCCCCAACAGACATCAACATCATGGCAAATGACAATACAGAGTAAATAAATGATTTTCTCATACGTCAATGTTGGTGTTAGAGTGTTAGACAATTTAGTATTTTAGAAACTTTCTGCAAATATATCTAAATTTTCACTTTGTGCAAAGGTTGTGAGCTTAAAATCCTTCATTTTATCAATAAAAATGGTGATATTCCGGTGTTTCTGTCATTGATTTTTGTGTTTATGATTCTTTATTATAGTCTGTCTCTGATGCTTTGTGCTGACATTATTCCGATGAACCCCATAGACAACTTACTTTTTATGGATTGTTTGATATATAGAGTGATAATATTTATTATCGGAAGTGACAAATGTATTTTTAGACGAAAACCAACAAAACACCCTCTGACAAGTAAAGCCCTCGTTCCTCGGGCTTACCGGTGTATTGGCGGATTTCCTTACGAGAACAAGTTCTCTCTCGGAAATCCGTCAATCCACCGGTAATGCCTTTGGCATTTTTACTTGTCAGAGGGCGATAAACATAAAAAACAAAGGAAATCATTTGCAACCTGTAAAACAGAATGGCAACAAGGTTTGTATATACCTTTAAATGTCATAAACTTACATATTTGTCATTACTAAAATCTGTATCATTACTAATTTTACCAGTAAACATTTAAGCTTTTAGCAGAAAGAGTAACTGCTCCGCCCATGACAAGGGGAGGCGGGGGAGGGGAAGAAGAACCAAATCAGAAACTTCAGTCTTGATTTCCTTTGTTTTTTATGTTTATCGCCCGATGTCGTTTTGCATGGAGACACGAAGTGGCTCTTTGTGTTGTGAAGATGTGGACGACAGAGAGCTTGCTCTCTAAAGAACACATCCGGCACAACACAGGTAAGCCGAAGGCTTGCAAAACGACATCGGGTGTTTTGTTGGTTTTCGTCTAAATAGTTGGCAAGGAGATTTCTTCCGATAATAATTATTATCATTCTATTAATAATTGTGGTTCTTCATCTAAATCGCAGAAAAAGGAAAATCCGACTTTTAGAACACTTTTCCTCGACCCCCTGATTTTGTCAGCATTTCAGCCGAGCATAGCTTTTCGGGGAGCAAAGCATTGCTTCTCTCCCGAAAAAGCATTGCTTTTCTCCAAAAGAAGCATTGCTTGGCTTTCGTTGTGTCTGTTTTCTTTACAAAACGAAGCCAAAAAGTGTTCTAAACTTCTTATTTATATGTAATAGCTTGATAATTAGTAGTTTATCCATTGTTTGGCGTTCTGCTACACAAATATGTGAGGTCGTGGCAGTTAAAAAGTAACTGCTCCGCCCTACAGAGAATGAGGTGGGGGAGGGGAAGACTATAAACTTGAATTATTTTCTCACCCCTTTATGTTGTATCATAGCCACTTAATATTTGTCCAAAATGTAATCTCTAAGATTGCAAATACATCGAAAAATGCAATTTATGATTTAAATAATGTTAATTTGTCAATACAGGGAAAACAACCAATCCATTATTGTAATATATTTGCAACGCAAAAACTCAAAAATAAAGCAAAATGCTAAGTGGAAATATCAAAAGACACGGAAGTGCAGAGCAAAAAGCATGGTCTTTATGACAAAATCCAATGGCGTTTTTGAAAAACAACTATAATAAAGGTATAGATTAATCCAGGTCTGAAAAAGGCCACGACATACTAAAGCAGCGCAAAAGGAAACCTCCGGTTTGCTGATAAGCATACGGAAGGCACGGCGCAAAGGGAAAGAATACAATATTTCAAAGGCGGCATACTTCTTTGGCCTTGACAACAAAGGCCAGAGTGTGTGTCATTCAACAATTATCTGATATACTAAAGTAAAAATTAAATTTTTAAAACTGGGTACTACAAATGAAAAAAGATTTGTTCGGAAAGCTCACAGCTTTCAGGAGCATCGTCCTATTCTTTTTGGTGATGCTCACAGGATTGGTCGCTAATGCCGACGGAACGGCGGGGAAGACGAAGGTGAAGCCGTATGTCTTTATCTCGAAAACGGGATACGGAGAAGCCGGCGAACCTACCACCTATCTCAATGACACCAAGTTCATCGAGCCGGCTGTCATCGTGCAGGAAAGCAAAGACAACAACGTGGCGATTACAAACCGCTTCTACATCTCTTATTACATCACGAGCGGAACCGCTGACGGCACAAAAGGCGAAACCGTGACCGAAAAGGGAAAGACGTACAGCGTGGATAACGCAACAGGCACAAGGGTGAACACTCGCTACGGCGATGTGGAGACCGGTAAGTCGGCTGGAATTGTGTACGTGCACGTGGTTGCCACGCCATCCACTAACTATGTAGACCAGTTTGAATCAGCCGAAAGCGTCTACCGCATCACATTAAATAAGGTGAAAGCCAACGACCCGAAGCGCATCGCTCCGGCATTTGTAGAAAACACACAGTATGCAGAAAACTGGTATGCTGCAACGGGTAGCGTTATCTCGCTGCCTAAATTCCTTGTGGAATACGTTACGAAGGACAACAACGACAAAGAACTGACTCTCGACATCACAAAGCGTTTCACCGTTTCGGCTACGATAGAAAATTCTGATCTCGCAACGGTTGTTTCCAACTATAAATACAACTCTCTGGAGAGCGGCAACGCAGAACTCACCACAGCGGTGATTAAAACCGGAAACACGGCAGGCACGGTAAACGTGAAATTCCATTTCACACCTATTTATAATAATGCCTATGAGGAAATCACAGACTTCTCTCTTCCGCTCACTATCGTGGACGAGAAAGTAAGTCCGCAGCTCATCTTCCCGCAGGAAAGCCAGATGGCTTACACGGGAATGAGAAGCATTAAGGCTATGCGCCCTACCGTTTACGACCAGTATGGCAACGACATCACGCCATCCGTGGCATACAACAGCGGCAACGACAAACCTCTCTGGATTGCATGGTCGGCTGCTCCAGTGGCTGAGGGTAAAACGATGCATACACCACTGGGATATTGCAACGGAACCGGAACGCTTCAGGAATGGGGCGACCAGCCATTGACCGACCCTAACCTGTTCAGATTCAACTACGGACAGGGCGTGCAGATGTATGGACCGGACAATATCGATGCCGGTAGCCTCGTGCTCGACAAGACAAAGGCGCGCAACGAATTCGTTACGCCTACCACTGACTACAACGCGCTGAACACCTGCAAGGTGGTTCCTACTTCGGCTGATATCTTCTGCCAGGTTTATCCTCGCGTGGGCGACAATGCTGCAAACAATAAATACAGCGCAGTTGAAAGCTCATACAAGCTTGTTATCAAACCGCGCCCAATGCAGATTCATCTCTCTCCGTCGCCAAAGGAAATAGAACTGACGGCGGGCACAAAGATTGACATGTACAACCGCTTCGAAGTGACCGGTGTTCACACAGCGGAAATAGACGACAACAAGTTTGACAGAAAAGCAGGCGAAACTTTCACTCTATACCACAACTCCGTAAACCAGGAGTTCGGATGCCAGTACACTTTCAAGTTCAAGTGGGGCGACGCAAAGATTGAAGGCTATCCGCAGGTGGCTGAGCAGTATGAGCCTATCGTTGTGGACAAGAACGGAAACAAGATTGCCAAGGTGAAGGACTTCTCTGACGAGAAAGCTAAGGAATATGCCGACAAGGGCGAAGATGTGTATGCTGTTTACTGGAGCGTGAAGGGCGACAACCGCGACCAGAACTGGACCCTGGAATTCCTCACGACAAAGAACCCGAAAATAACTTACACGATGTATCCATACAACATCGGATACTATGAAGACGGAACGGCAACCACCACAATAACCGAGGAATTCAACGTGGGCGACAAGATAACTCCTGTGGTCAAGGTTAATCCAGACCCGATGATTATCTACACCACCGACGAGGTGTTCCCGTCGCAGCCTTCGGTAACTGTTACAAACTCACTGGGCGACGACATCAAGGAGCACTACGACATATCGTTCTTGCCGCTGCCCGAAGACCTCGTTGAGGCTGGCATCACTATCGACGAAAACGGAGACTTTATAATCGAAGACAAGTCGAAACTCAAGCAGGGTGAATATATCGTAAATGTAAAGGTTACTCCGAAAGCCGGCGAAACTATCTATAACGAAGGACAGACCTCATTCAGAATTATCGTCAAGAACCTTGGCGACAAAGTGAGATTCGCATGGGCTGTAGTTAATGCAAAAGAAGGTGGTGTAAGCATCGGTAGCGGTGTGAACAACATCCCCGAGAGCGATAAGGGAGACAAGAATCACGGCAAACTCGTGTTCACAGGAGACGGCGCCGTGAGCGGCGGATACTCCATCGATGCTATCCCGGGTCTTGCCATCCAGCTTGGAAAGGCAGTGGAAACCGGCGATACAATAATTGATACTGCCGAAGATCCATGGATTGCCAAGAAGAGCGATGTTGAAGACAAGGTTATCGTTTATGGCGACCCTGTGGAACTCGACCCGGAAACTGGTCTGCCTGTAAACGGAACTTTCTATGTGCTCACACCGCGCACAAACGGATTTGTTACCATCGACGCAAAGTTCAAGGCTAACAACAATATCGTATTGACCGACGAGAAGGGCAAGGAGAAGCAGAGCATCAAGGTGGCCGACGCTGACGCCAAGACTCAAATAAAATTCCGCTATCCTATATATGCCGGCAAGACTTATTATTTGTACAACGACGGAGACGACACATCCAACGAGGCTCTCAGACTCCACGGCTTGACGTTCCAACCTGCTTTCATCAACCAGCGCAACGATATGAACCCTATCGAAACCGCCACGGCTTATGCTAACGGATTCTCCGGCTCGTTGCCTTCGCTGACTACTGGCAAGGTGGAAGACGAGAACGTGAGCTTCGCTATTGATGGAAAAATCAAGACAGGAGCTGGAACGGTAAACGATAAATGCGACGAGATTTCTGAATATGCAGAAATTAGCAAGACTGGTGTGGTTAAGACAATGAATCAGGGTACTCACGGTAGACTTGACAATGGAGAAAAGAAAATAGACAATTACGGCAGTCTTTCTTTCAAAGAGCACTACCTGAAGGTTTATGCTGAAGTGAAGTCGGCATACAAGGGTGGGGAAACGCTGAAGAAGGTGCCTGCCTACGACCTCTATATCGGCGACATCCCTACTTATGTAATGGACGACGGATACACTCCTGACGTGCTGGAGAATATCTCTACTACCAACTACCCGACTAAGATTCGTGCTTTCTTCGGTGGATGGGAGAACGGAGAGAACCGTCCGTATATCAAGAACAACAAAATCAACGAGACCGACCCTGACAAGATCGTGATGCTCGTGGACAGTTGGAAGACTTCCAAGATGGACTCCGTGGGAAGTAACAACCGCGTGGTAGACAACTTCGCTTACGCTTCGTTCGGTACGCAGAATGCTTCGTCGGAGACTGTGAACGGTACATTTAAGTATGATAAAACCAACGAGGACCAAACTTACAACGTGCCTTGCCGCGGTACTTACCTGCAGTTTGAGCCTAACGAGAGCGGAACGATTGCCGTTTACATCATCCAGAACGGTATGGTGGCATACGATGGCGACCCTGAAAACGCCAAGAAGAGCGGTATGAACAAGATTAAGCTCAATCCTGTGTTCATCACCGACGAGACGGGTACTCCGGTGAAACTCGCTGCATGGAATCATACGCAAGAGGGTCAAGGAGACAAAACCTACACCGAAGCTGCTGTAAGATGCAATTATACGGATATCATAAAGGACTGCGGAAGTATCGACGCTGCTTCTGACAAGACTGCTATCTCCCTCCTTGAAAAGATTGGATATATCCCTGCTGAAGGGGCTACGGCATCTATAAGCAGAGGGGATAGCCAAAGTGTAATAGACATTGCCAAGACGCTTAACCCGGATGACCCGGATGTGGTTGCCGGCTCTCTCGGCTACTCCGTAATAACTAAGGCATACACTCGCTATTCGTTCGATGTGAAGGCGGGCAAGACTTACTTCGTGTTCATGAACGGTTCTAAGCTGGGCAACAACGGATTTGCATTTATGCCTCTCCAATGGTCGGCTGACAGAACGGTTAAGGATAATGAGCCTAATATGAATCTTCCTTTAGTTGTCCTCGACGAGAAGGGTACTGCGGAAGGCAGCAAGGACCAATTCCTTAGCAAAATCCTGAGCAAGGAAGATTTCGGCAAGTATGATATGCCGGTGAACGTGGAGCTGTATCACAGCTTCCAGCCGGGACAGTGGACTGCATTGAGCTTGCCGTTCAGCATTAACGACACTCAGTTCCGCAGAATCTTCGGCGACGACGCTTGGGCTATCAGCCTTGACGAAATTGCACAGAACACTGAGGTGAACGGTGAGACTTACGACAACGTGGCTCTCTTCACTCAGCACAACTACCACTGGATCGTTGCCGGCAGACCTTACTTCGTTAAGCCTGGCAAGGACTTCAAGTATACTAATGAGGGCGAAACCAACGAGCGCAAGTATATTCTGATTAGCGATGTAACATTTGAGCACTCTACATATGAAGAGTCAAAAGCTCGCTCTATTAACAACAATGAATATATCGGCTCTGGATATATCGAGCCTAAGACTCTGACTGCTAACAAAAACGGATTTAACTTCAAGGCAAGCTACATGCCGTGTGATATCCAGGCTGGCGACTACTTCGTTGGAACCAAAGACAATGAGGCAAAGCTTTATCGTGCTACAGGAAAAGTAAGTCTCTTGGGCTATCGCGCATACATCGACAACCAGGGAAAGGCAAATGATGCGCGCATCGGTGCTTTCAGCTATGGCGACATCACAGAGGATGGCAACCGTGGCACAACCGGTATCGACGCTATCTTCGACAGCTACGACAACGGCATGAACGGCAAACTTTCAAGCAAGAAGGGTGTGTTCTCGGTTGATGGCGTGAAAGTGGCAGAGAAGGCTTCTGACATCGACAGACTGCCTGCCGGAGTATATATCATAAACGGTCAGACATTCGTAAAATAACAAATAATAGTCAGACGCTTGACTTTGATAAATAGTCAGACGCTTGACTTTGATAAATGTTCAGACGCTTGACTTTGATAAATGTTCAGACGCTCATTAAATAACAAAGTAAAAACATTGTAATGAAAAAGAATTATATAAAGCCTGTTGTTAATATACATATTATGGAATCTGCCACTTTGATGGCGGGAAGCCTTACTCCCACTAAAAAAGAAGAGCTCTTTATAAAAGACTTTAGTGGCAACCAGATTTATTCTAAAGACCAGTTTTCTTTGGGTGGCGATGCCGACCAAACTGTTACTCCTGCATCGAAAGGCCACTCCATGTGGGATGAATACTGGCAAGATGACTATGATGAATAGTAATTGTATGCTGACAGGCTTTCAAGAATGACTATTAAATAAGGCTGAATGTAAATAAGACGAAACCGGGTGTATCTGAGGATTTTCCTCTTGATACACCCGGTTTTTTTTGCCCCCTCCATCTCCCCCAAGGGGGAGGGAAAGGATACCTAAGAACTAACTATTATCAAGTGGTCAGTGCTCTCCCCCTTGGGGGAGATGGAGGGGGCAGTAGGGGCAGTAGGGGGGCTTGAGCTTATTGTATCGCCTCTTTCAACGCCTTTGCCAACTGGTCAGGACAGCTGGTATTCTTAAATCCGCAGGTAACGCCCTGCAAACGCTCAATAACCTTGTCGGCAGGCATACCCTCAACGAGTTTGCCGATGCCCTTCAGATTGCCGTTGCAGCCGCCGATAAACGATACGCTGCTGATAGTGTTGTCGTCGTTCAGCTCGATGTGGATAGAACGACTGCAAGTTCCCTGTGTGGTGTAGTCAAATTGTTTCATAATGTATTATTACTATATTATACTATTCGTATTTATAATCTTCATCTCTCATAATATTCAATAATGTTTTCTCCATATACCTTTCGACTCATAAGCCTAACATCATCAGGCAGAAGAGGAGCCTTTGTGCCGTTGCTGACACTTGTAGAAGACGTTTCGATGCGAATCTCGTCCCACAGTCCGGCATCGATAAAGCTCTGCAGCGTCTTGGCACCGCCCTCAACGATAAGCG